>DJBG01000071.1:12282-16673 GCA_002429965.1 Hungatella sp. UBA5982 | reverse complement strand
CACCTTTTCAGACAGAGAGCATACAATGAGCATCGAGGCGAAGATCATAAATACTTAAGGAGTCTTGTCATGGAATTAATAGAAAGGCTAAAGTCCATCATTTACGATACTGTAAAAGCTATGGACCTATTGGATACCGGTTATGCTACCGTAGTGTCGGTTTCTCCTCTGACTCTAAGGATCCAGGCTACACAGTTGATTGTAACGGAACCTGTGGCCGTACTGACAGATAACTTACAGTACCGTGCCGTAACTGTACAAGGCGAATCAGTTATTATCAACCCAGGCATAAAGCCTGGAGATAAGGTGCTGGTATTGAAAGCCAATGCCGGCCAGAACTATATTGTAATGTCGAAAGTGTAGGTGATACGATGGCAACATTACCAGATTCAGCAAGTGCAGCTATTTATGAAAATGAGAGTAAGGAGTATCCCACAGAAACCTATCTGGTGGATAAAAGTACTGGTACTATTAGAAAGGTAGGCGGTGGCCTGGAGGCAATGAAGCAGGCCGCAGAGGTTATACTGAGCGTGGAAAGATATCAGAATCAGATTTATACTTCTAATTTTGGCAGGGAATTAAAAAAACTAATTGGAAAGTCTCCGGAATACGTGGCCAGTATGTTAAAAAGGCGTATTCAAGAGGCTTTTTCTGCTGATAAGCGGTTCCTTTCAGTGAATAATTTTGTATTTGTTACCACAGAGCTGGGGACGCTGAAATGTACTTTTGAAATTAAAACCGTGTATGGTACTGTCCCCGGGGAGGTGGAAATTTGATTGATTTTAGTAACAAGACTTATGCAAATATACTGGCAGCTCAATTAAATCGGGTGCCCGATACAATAGATAAAAGAGAGGGGTCCATGATCCAGACCGCTCTTGGCCCTGAGAGCTGGTATCTGGAAGGGTTATATCTGGACTTAGATTCTGTCCAGAAGAATGCCTATGCTGAAACTGCTGGAGGGGCTTGGCTCAATATGTTGGTGGCCGAGCGTGGCCTTGAAAGGAAAGCAGCTGCCCGGGCAGTAAAAAAAGGTATCTTTAATATCCAGGTCCCCATTGGTTCCCGTTTCTCAGCTCTAACCGGCAACGGATATCTGACATATAAGGTGTTGGAATTTATTGACCAGACGGAAGCAGGCTACGGCTACAAGATGGAATGTGAAACTGCGGGAGAGATCGGAAATAATTATTCCGGCCAGCTGGTCGCTGTTGATTATGTGACCGGGCTTACATCCGCACAGCTTACCAAGTTGCTTTCCGGAGGCACGGAGGAGGAAACGGATTCCTCCCTGAGAGAACGGTACTTTGCAACGTTTGACATTGCCACTTTTGGCGGTAATATTGCTTCTTATAGAAATGCAATTCTTGCTATTGAGGGCGTGGGAGCAGTGCAGATATATCCTACTTGGCAGGGAGGAGGGACTGTTTTGTGTAGCATCCTCGACGGGAATTATAAACCTGCGGGAAGTACTCTTATTGATCGGGTACAAAATACAATTTGCCCCCCGGAAGATGATGAAACAGAATCTTCACCCAATGGATACGGGCTGGCGCCGATCGGGGCAGCGGTGACAATCGGGACCGGTGGAGAATTGAAACTTGATATTTCCCTTACCGTTCAATTTTTATCCAGTATTCAAAGTGGGGAGATCACCTACAAAAGCCAGATCGAAGAGAAGATGGAAGAATACCTGGCTTCGGTCCGGCAGTCCTGGGGAGCCATGCTAAAAAGTCAAAAAATAGAATATGCCGTGACTGTGTATGTGTCCAGGATTATATATGCGATTCTTACCATTCCTGAAATTGTGAATGTAACTGACGTAACTATAAACGGATCCGCATCGGATGTGGTATGCGTAGAGACTTCTACTGTGCAGCAAGTGCCAATTTTAGGGACGGTGACGATAAATGGTTGATTTANNCTCCCGGAATGGTTTAAAAATATTTTGGAGTTTAATAAGCTGTTGGAAGCGGAAGAAGTGGAGCTGGAGGCAGTAGAGGAAAGCATTCGATCGGTAAGAAATAATTGTTTTATCCAGACCGCGGACGAAAATACAATCCTTCTTTATGAGAAACGATTTGGTATTGCTTATCAGTATGGGGAGACGCTGGAATACCGAAAAAGTAGGATCCTGCAAAGATATAATACTGTTGTGCCGTTTACGATTGGATTCCTTAAAAACCGTCTGGCAGAACTTTACGGAACTGATGGCTATATTCTATCAGTTAATAGCAAAGCCTGCTTGCTGACCATTAAGGTTACTTCTGATCGGTACGGCGCCTTAAATCTCCTGTATGATCTTCTGTGGGATATCATACCCGCTCATATCCAGATCATTGCAAGTCAGGAAGCGAAAAAATATATTAAAGGTGGTCTTTACATCGGAACTACTATAAGCGGCACAAAGATAACAACAATCTAAGGAGGTATAATGGGACAGTATAATAAAGCAATTATAACGGCTGCGGGTGATAACCTGACTGCCAGGGCCGTAGCCGGAGAGATTCAGTTAAGTATTACAAAGGCCAAGACCTCTAACTATAAGTATCCGGATAATACGGATTTAAAGGCATTAACTGATATGCAGGGTGTTAAGCAGATCATGGAATCTCCTGAAACAAAAGTATTAAGTAACGATTTAATCCAGACAAGAACACTTTTCAGTAACGAGGAAATACAAGCCACGTATTACATACAGAATATCGGTTTATATGCAATGGACGGGGCCCAGGAGGTCCTGTTTTGCATTGTAACCGCTTTGGTACCAGATGAAATGCCTCAGTATAATGGAGTTGCTTCTACAGCCTATATTTACAATGTCCAGTCTGTAGTTCAGGATACGGCATATATTCAAATCACNNATCGAGGACGTGCTGGAGAGGGTGGATGCTACTGGCGGCGATATTTCAGAAACCGTAGTGGAGAGAGTGGAACTATTCGAAACAAAGTTTCCCATTCCATCTGTAGGGGAGACTATTAAGCGGTTTTTAGGCAAAGTACTAACGTTCCTGAAAAACATCAAACCTCTTGAAGCCGATGTGACCTATTATGTGGCAACAACCGGATCAGATACAACGGGCGATGGAACATCTGCGAAGCCATACAAAACTATACAAAGGGCAGTCGACATACTACCGAAGGATTTAAACGGACATATAGCGATTATACAGGTAGCAGCAGGTACATATGATGAAGATGTAAATATTCTATCCTTCCATGGTGGAGAACTTCAGTTACTTAGTTCATCGAAGGATACCTTGGCGGATACATGTAAGGTACGATTGGTATTTGTTAAGTATTGTGGATCGNNGACAGCGTTTATTACGTGGGGAAGTCATAATGTATTATTTAGATATTGCCAAGCAACGGCATTATCTTCGAACAATGGTATATACTTCGGAGAATCCGGTGGTGGTGCTTCCAGTTGCAAGATAGCAAATAAATATTCTGCAATAAATGTGGTTAATAGCAGAATATCTTCCGAGAGTTGGGCACCAGGATCAACTAACGCTTATGGGATAACACCATCGTATGGGTCTGTAGTGAGTAAGATCGGCAACCAACCAACAGGGACAGTTTCAAATGAAATTTGGAGTAATGGTGGTTCTACACTCAACGAAAATGGAACACAGATTTCTGGTTTAGTTAATTCTGGATTGTCCTGTACCTGGGGAACAATCAAAGGCGGCTATGTCAGGCATGGTAACATGAAAGGACCAGCCATGGTAACTATAAGCATCGAAGTTGTCACAACGGCATCCCTCACTCAGGGGACGGATTATGCCGTTGATGGCTTCCCTGTGCCTATCGGTGTATCCGTGGTTGTCAGTAATAATATATTTGGAGATTGTTTTGTTGATGGTGGTACTTCACGTCTGCGTCTTAGGATGCCAAGCAATATTGATAGTGGTGCGCATTTAGTATTTGCTGCAACTTATATAACTAATTCATAGAGGAGGATTTTAGATGAATTATGAAAAAATCAAAATAAGCGATACAACACTGGATATTGCGGCGGGGAGCTGTGGCTTGGATCGTCCGGGGGATACAGCTACGGTTGCAATCATCATTGGATCACACACGATTGATGATATTCACAAGGCATTGACTTCTAGCGGTATCATAATCAAGTATGATATGAACGGTGTAGAGGAATGGAGAAAAGATAATCTGGTATACACTGGCAAAATGACATTGCGTTCAGATTTCCCCGTGGGGATTGAGCAGAGACAGACGGGCGTAGAAGATGGAAAACCCATATATAGCAATGTAGAAGTTTTGGATGCCGTTGTCATTGTTGAGTACAGGCTTCCAACAATGCAGGACGAAATGAATAGACAAAGTAAACAGATTGTCGGTTTAAATGCACAGGTAGCGTATCTTTCCAT
>DJBG01000071.1:0-12244 GCA_002429965.1 Hungatella sp. UBA5982 | reverse complement strand
ATGAAAAATACATTATGTACAGCTGCGGGGGTGGTAGGCAGCTTCATAGCATCATTATTTGGGGGCTGGGATACCGGGATCGGTACTCTGGTCCTTTTTATGGTCATTGATTTTCTTTCAGGATTAGCGGTGGCCGGAATCTTCAAGAGGAGTACCAAAACAGAAACCGGGGCTCTGGAATCAAAAGCTGGCTTTAAGGGATTGTGCCGCAAAGGAATGACCCTCCTGTTTGTCCTGATCGCCTACCGTCTGGATCTGGCCATCGGGACTAATTACATACGGGACATGGTGATTATTGGATTCATGGCAAACGAGTTGATCTCCATCGTGGAGAATGCCGGGCTTATGGGCCTGCCGCTCCCTGCGGTGCTGATCAAAGCCATTGACATATTAAAGAAAAAGGCAGAAGTAACAGAATAATCCGCCCTGTGAAATCTGCAGGACGGTTGTAATATCACAACTTTTCGGGCCCGGGTGATCCTGGGCCTTTTCGATTGGAGGAAATATGCAGATCAAGAAATTACTTACACCTTATAATTATAATACCGGCACTGCGGATCGCATTAGGTACATTGTAATCCACTATGTAGGAGCTCTTGGGGGAGCAGAAGCAAACTGCAAATATTACGCCTCCCAATACATTGGGGCCAGCGCCCATTATTATGTTGGGTTTGACGGAGAGGTCTGGCAGTCCGTTGAAGATCAGAACATTGCATGGCATAGTGGGGCAAAATCATACGTTCACCCGGAATGCAGGAATCAGAACAGTATTGGTATTGAAATGTGTGTAAGAAATAGCAGTGGAAATCTGGCAGACACAAGCCGGGACTGGTATTTTGAGGACGCTACGGTAAAGGCAGCGATTGCGTTGACCAAGGAGTTGATGGCGAAATATAACATACCTGTGGACAGGGTGATCCGTCATCATGATGTAACGGGGAAGATTTGTCCAAATCCTTATGTATGGAATCACACTCAGCATACCTGGGACGGTTTTAAGGCTGCTCTTGCAGCTCCTGCCGAATATACTCTAGGATGGAATCATGATAAGAATGGTTGGTGGTATGCTGATACTAAGAGTACATATTATAAGTCCTGCTGGCAGACCATCAATGGCCATAAGTACTATTTCAATAAGGACGGATATGCTGTAACAAGTTGGCAAGTAATCGATGGGAAAGATTACTACTTTGAGCCGAGAGCGGGGCATCCGTTGGAATGTGCGTTGTATGTATCAGATCTGGCTGGTGTGCAGTGCATAGGAGAATTTTCAACACTTTAATATAAACTGAATTGAGAGGATTAATTAAATAACTAAAGAGTGAAACCTTTAATTTTAATACTATTAGATAGACATTATAAGTCTTTAAATTAATTAACAATGATTATATAATTATATAAAATTTACTTGGAGGAAAAATATGAAAAACTTAAAGAAATTATTTTGTTTTACAGCTGTGTTTTTTTTGGTATCATTAGCAACCAATATGAATTGTTTTGCGACCGAAGCTAAGCCGATGGATTTATCTAATTGGAGCAGTGTTATTTTAGCAAAGGACCGTCAAGGTCCTGTAGATCCTAATTGGAAACTAGATGACAAAAAAACTTCTGTGACACAAACTCTTCATTCTAAAGCTACAGCATTTATAAGCGATGTAGATTGCATAAATACGAAAATAGAGGGATCTTTCAGTGTTGATACATTAGATGATGACGATTTTATAGGTTTTGTTTTTGGTTATAAAGATGTAGGCCATTATTATTTGTTTGACTGGAAACAGGCAGGTGGGTATGACAATATTTTTGGAGATAGCGGTAAACAAGGAATGAGTGTTAAAGTAGTAAATACAGATTCTGCAGTTAATGAAGCTGACCTATGGTCGACATCAGGTAGTGAAAATAAAATAAAACTATTATACCATAATAATATTGCTTACGCTCATAAAACTCTTTATCATTTTGCACTTACATATACAGATAAAGGAGAAATTAATATTGTTGTAAAAGAGGGAACTAAAGTAATAGACGATATAACTATTACAGATAAGACATTTCAATCTGGAAAATTTGGTTTTTATAACTTTTCACAGGAAATGGTGACTTATACAGGTTTTACCATAAAAGAAATAGCTCCAGTACAAATTACAGGAAATCGGGCTCTACTTGTCATTACCATGGTGACCGGCGAGCGGAAGGAGTATGAAATGACCATGGATGAAATCAACGACTTTATCACATGGTATAACAGCAAAGCGGCTTCAAGCCCAGCCTATATGATTGAAAAAGATTATAACAAAGCTTCGTTCACGAGTCGAAAAGATTACCTTGCGTATGAACAAATTTCTAACTTTGAAGTAAACGAATACAATAAGTAATGGAATGGCCCGGGGAAACCGGGGCTTTTTGAGGAAAATACAGGCGGGTATCCGATGTATTCCGGGCCCGCCGTATTTCATTAAACTATCATAACCCATCTATTATCCATTATATAAAAAATTAGCTTAAATCCATACCGTATGCCACCAAGAACTGCGTCACATTTATACTCATTAACCTGCTCACCGTCATAACATTTATAGTCAGTACAGTTTATTTTAACACCGGTTATAGTCTGTAAAATGCCATCCTCGCCCTCAAATTTAAAAAGCAGCGGACATGGAGGGCGACCAGGAGCATACCAAGCCATGCAAGCAATGGGGTAAGTTTTGCCCCTTATTATACCGCTATCAATTCTTTTTACATTTGTCCCGATTCCGAAAACTCCCATATAGATTTCTACCTATTATAAAACTGTTCGTACCATCGTGGTTCTCTTTTGTATTCCGCTTTTTCGTCGTTTTCCTCGCCTATTTCTCTAAAAAATCCGCATACATCATTATTGACAACACAACTTTCCGTATCTGCATTGTAGTTAGGGCACTTATTTATATCTGGTGCAAGCCCACACATTCCTATCATAATTTATATCACCTCGCCTTTAAAATGATTATACGAACTTATGTTCGAGAAGTCAAAAGGAATTATTTGGTATAATCTTATAAAAGGTCTAGCATTCTGGGCCTGTCTATAAATCATTGACTTTTAGATCATAATAAGATACCATAAATTAATAAAAAATGATTGGAAAATACTATATGCAAAGTAAATTAGGTAATCCCCAAAAAACAATTGAGATCATTCGGAAATACGAATTCGCATTCCAGAAGAAATTTGGACAGAATTTTTTAATAGACACTCATGTATTAGATAAAATCATAGCCTCAGCAGGCGTAACAAAGGAAGACTGCGTTCTGGAAATCGGGCCGGGGATCGGCACGATGACACAGTACCTGGCTGAAAACGCCAGACATGTGGTAGCAGTGGAAATCGACTCCAACTTGATTCCCATTCTCAATGAAACCCTGGCAGACTATGAGAATGTGACCGTTATCCATAATGATATTCTTAAGGTTGACATCAATCAGATAGCGGAGCAGTATAACGGCGGACGTCCCATCAAGGTAGTGGCAAATCTGCCGTATTACATCACGACCCCAATTATTATGGGCCTTTTTGAAAACATGGTGCCAATAGACAATATTACGGTCATGGTCCAGAAGGAAGTGGCAGACCGTATGCAGGTAGGGCCTGGCTCCAAGGATTACGGCGCTCTTTCCCTGGCGGTCCAGTATTATTCAAAGCCCTATATTGTGGCAAACGTCCCGCCTAACTGCTTTATGCCCCGTCCAAATGTGGGGTCTGCGGTGATCCGGCTGACCCGCTACAAAGAGCCGCCTGTAAAGGCAGAGGATACGGGACTTATGTTCCGGCTGATCCGCGCTTCCTTTAACCAGAGAAGAAAGACGCTTCAAAACGGATTAAACAATTCACCGGAGGTTCCCTTTACAAAGGAACAGATCGCAGAGGCGGTTGAAAGCCTTGGGCTTGGGGCATCCGTGCGGGGAGAGGCATTGACTTTAAAGCAGTTTGCTTCCCTCAGCAACTATTTTACAGGAATGAAAAGTTCATAGAGCAGGAGGGATTATGTCGGATTCGCTGATTACAAAACGCGCAATAGCGGAAGCCTTAAAACAGGTATGCAGAGAAAAACCCTTTGATAAGATATCCATATCCAATATTACATCCGTATGGGGATTAAACCGGCAGACCTTCTATTATCATTTTCAGGATAAATATGAACTTTTAAGCTGGATCTATTACAATGAGAATTTTGCAAAAATAGCAGAAGACATTACTCTTGAGAACTGGGACCAGAAGATCTATGAACTGCTTCAGAACATGAAAGAGGAAAAAGCCTTTTATATCAATACCATGAAAGAACAGGAACATACCTTTGAGAGTTATCTGTTCGAGATGGCAAAAGCCTTGTTTTCCGAAGCGATTATAAAGCTGGATGAAAAGAAGAAACTTACCATGGAGGAGAAGGATTTTGATGCAGAATTTTATTCATATGGCATCTGCGGGATTATCGTTGACTGGGTGGAGAAGGGAATGAAGACGGAACCGCGGCTTGTGGCGGATCGCTTAAAAAGCCTGGCCAGGGCTACGGAGCGTGCCGGTTATCTCCGGAGCCAGGCGGAGCTTTAAGAAAGCTTATGCATGATGATATCCAGGCATTCTTCCTTAGAACAGCTTTTAATGAGCGCAACCAGATCAGAATAAGAAAAGAGCTCTGCAGATATTGGACTGAATTTTTCCAGCAGCTCTTCTAAGTTCCGGGCTGTCCGCTCCGGTGATTTCTGCCCGTTTCTTAACTGGTGGAGCAGCGCCGTTTTCAGGACGGACTCCCGGATGTGTTTGTGTATAGTGGCCGACATAAAAAGTCCTCCTTTTTCATTATATTTATATTAAAATAAGGTAAAAAAATCTTCTATAGACAAAATCGAAGAATTGTCTGGTTTTACGACATCATTTCCCTGATGTCGTTTTTTTATACAACTGAAAAACCATGTATGGTGACGGATAAAATGAAGTATGATAATATAAGCGTATCAGTTATCACAATTCATAGAAAGAATGGAGCGTTGCATATGAGAGGAAAAAATAATTTCGGAAAAGTGCTTGCATGGGGAGCTGCGGCAACTGCAGCAGGAGTAGCTGCAAAAAAAGCCTATGATTATTCAAAGAAACAGATGGATTTAAAGAATGAAGAAAACATGATGCATCAGGAAAACGGCCAGGCTCCGGGAAAAGCATATTTTGTAGGCGGCGGTCTGGGGAGCATGGCAGGAGCGGCTTATCTCATACGCGACTGCAACATGCCGGGAGACCAGATTACAATATTTGAAGGAATGCATATTCTTGGAGGAAGCAACGATGGCATCGGAACACCGGAAAAGGGCTTTGTATGCCGGGGCGGACGTATGCTCAATGAAGAGACATACGAAAACTTCTGGGAACTGTTTCGTTCCATCCCTTCTTTAAATAACCCAGCCCGGAGCGTGGCTGAAGAGATCTTAAGCTTTGACCATGCCCATCCCACCCATGCAAAGGCAAGACTTGTGGACAAGAATGGAACCATCCTTGATGTGAAGAGCATGGGATTTACACAGCAGGAGCGCATGGCCATGTTAAAGCTTATGAATACTCCGGAAGAAAAGCTGGATGATATGACCATTGAAGAATGGTTCGCTGACATGCCTCATTTCTTTACAACGAATTTCTGGTATATGTGGCAGACCACTTTTGCATTCCAGAAATGGAGCAGCCTTTTTGAATTCCGCCGCTACATGCGCCGGATGATTCTGGAATTTTCCAGGATCGAAACTTTGGAAGGGGTAACAAGAACACCATTAAACCAGTATGACAGTGTCATCCGCCCTCTGGAAAACTATTTAAGAAAACAGGGAGTTATCTTTGCGGAAAACTGTACGGTTACTGATATAGATTTTGCAGACGGAGAAGGAATTACAGCTAAAGTGCTTTATTTAAAGGATAACGGCATAGACAGGCAGATCGAGCTTCAAGATGGCGAAATCTGCATCATGACAAATGCCTGTATGACTGACAGTGCGACCCTGGGAGATCTGCATACTCCCGCTCCGGAGCCTGTTTTAAGGCCAATATCCGGGGAATTATGGACCAAAGTATCTGCAAAGAAGCCTAGCCTTGGAAATCCTTATCCGTTCTTCGGCGACGTTCATGAGACCAATTGGGAAAGCTTTACCGTAACAAGCCGCGGAAACAAGCTTCTTAAAATGATAGAAGACTACTCCGGCAATGTACCTGGAAGCGGAGCCCTTATGACCTTTAAGGATTCCAACTGGCTGATGAGCATAGTTGTGGCTGCTCAGCCTCACTTTATCAATCAGCCTATGGACCAGACGATCTTCTGGGGATATGGGCTTTATACAGACCGCGAAGGAGACTTCATAAAGAAACCGATGAAGGATTGTACAGGAGAAGAAATGCTTATTGAACTTCTCCATCATCTTCATATGGAAAACCGTAAGGATGAGATCCTGGCAGATGTGGTCAATGTCATTCCCTGCATGATGCCTTATGTTGATGCCCAGTTCCAGCCCCGCAAAATGACAGACCGCCCGAAGGTGGTTCCTGCAGGCTCTACCAATTTCGCTATGGTAAGCCAGTTTGTGGAGATTCCGGACGACATGGTATTTACCGAGGAATATTCAGTCCGGGCCGCCAGAATCGCTGTTTACACGCTGATGGGAGCAAATAAAAAGATTTGTCCGGTCACCCCCTATGTGAAGGAACCAAAGGTTTTAATGAAGGCAGTGCAGACCTCATACCGCTGATAAAATATAAAAATGTCTTTGTGGGCCAGACATTTCCATACCTGGAAATGTCCGGCCCTTTACTGATTTACCATGATAACACTGCGCAGAATGAAGGGATGTCAGAAATTTCCTCGTTGCAAGAACCTTGTTTCTGTGGTATGCTAGATCCTGCGTTGTCTGTCAAGGACGGACGCAAGAATAAAGCAGATATGGAGGAACAGATATGAAGAAAATGGCGCTTGTATTAGCGGCAGTCCTTGCTTCAGGGATGATCCTGACAGCATGCGGCGGTTCCGGCAAATCCGGTACAGCTGGCAACGGAACACAGAAAACAGAAGCAGCAGGAAATACCGAAGCCGGAGGTCTTGATCTGGCAGTACAGATCGGTCCTGATCCGGAGACTATTGACCCGGCCTTAAATTCGTCAATTGATGCAGCTAATATGATCCTGCACGCATTTGAGACACTTTTAACCTTTGATAAGGATAATAATATTATTGCCGGACAGGCAGAGACCTTTGATGTGAGTGATGACGGACTTACCTATACGTTCCATTTACGTGATGGTTTGAAATGGAGTGACGGATCTGAGCTTACCGCAGAAGATTTTGTATATTCCTGGAAGCGTCTGGCAGATCCTGCGACAGCAGCTCCTTATGCAGCAGNNAGCAGACATGCTTTCTATGGTAAAAGGATATCAGGATCTAGCAGCAGGAAACGTTGATGCCCTGGCCGTAACCGCATCTGATGCGAAAACCTTTGTAGTGGAGCTTGCTTCTCCCTGCGTTTATTTTGATAAAATTTGTACCCATGCCAGCATGGCTCCTGTGAAAAAGGATGTCGTTGAGGCAAAGGGTGACCAGTGGTCCTTAACTCCTGATACCTATATTTCCAACGGACCGTTAAAGATGATCGAATGGGTACCAGGTTCCCATATTTCCTTTGCTAAAAATGAAAATTATTGGGATGCAGATACTATAACCTTAAACACCTTAAAATTTGTTCTTATGGAAGATTCCAATGCGGCTTACAGCGCTTATCAGACTGGTGAAGTTTCCATGATCAAGGATGTTCCTACTGATGAGATCCCAAGCCTTCAGGGCAAGCCGGATTATCACCTGGAACCCCGTATGGCTACTTCCTATACGATTTACAACGTTACAAAGGCACCCTTTGACAATGCGCTGGTACGCCGTGCATTAACCCTTGCAGTTGACCGTGAGTACATCGCCAGTACCGTAATGGCAGGAACTGTTATACCGGCTACCAACTTTGTAGGCCCTGGTATTTCTGATGTGGAAGGCGGTTCTTCCTTTGAAGAAGTCACCAGAAAGAACAACGGCGGTGATTACTTTAACGTAAACAATTATGAAGAAGATCTTAATAAGGCAAAAGAACTCCTGGCAGAAGCAGGCTATCCAAACGGAAAAGGCTTCCCGGTGATCGAATATATGACCAACGAAGCCGGTTACAATAAACCGATTGCAGAATATTTTCAGAGCGCATGGAGCGAGCTGGGCATTAGAATGGATATTAAGATTGTTGAATGGTCTACCTTCGCACCAACCCGTAGGGCCGGTGACTTCCAGATCGCCCGCGGTGGCTGGGTATATGACTATGACGATCCTTCCAATATGCTGAACTTATTCACCTCAGAGAGCGGAAACAACGACGGAAAGTATTCCAATCCCGAGGTGGACAGTCTGTTAAATCAGGCACGTGATACGGCTGATAAGGCAGAGCATTATGAGAAGCTTCATGCAGCAGAAAAGATGATCATGGAAGACGCAGCGGTTGCACCGCTTGTATACTCCAGCGATTTCTACCTGCAGAAACCTGAATTAAAGGGTACATGGCACTCCCCATACGGCTTCTGGTTCTTTACACATGCTACCATGGAATAATGAACGGAACCAAAGAAACCGCCATAAAATAGCTTTATAAAAAGCGTAAAAGAGCGCGACTTGATTAGCTGTAAAAGCAATCTCAAGGCGCGCTTTTTTTGCGCTGTGTAAATAGCTATGCAGGCTGCAGCCTAAATTCCTGATGCTGCGGTCACTGTTTTGTTTATCCCAAGGAATCGTCATAGCAGGCGCGGACTCCGCCAATATATTTCGGTCTGGTACGGGCGGTGACCACATGGGCAGCACCGATGTACCTGGTCTTAATACGGACCGGAACGGCCACGGCCTTTAAGTGCATACCGATCAAGGTGTCGCCGATGTCAATTCCGGCATGGGCCCTGATGGATTCTACCGCTACCGGGTGTTGCAGGGTCTGGTATGCAGCAGTGGCAAGGGAGCTGCCGGCTTTTACCTGGGGCACCACATTGACCGGTTCGTAGCCATATAGAATGGCTGCCTCTTTTTCCAGGATCAAAGCCCGGTTTAAATGCTCGCAGCACTGGGCTGCAACATAAATTCCCTGTTCTTTAAAAACCTCATAAATGGCGGAAAAGACAGTTTGTCCGATTTCCGCACTGGAATGGGAACCGATCCTGTGATCGGATATCTCACTGGAGGAGCAACCGATAACGACTAAGTCCTTTTCATTTAAATGTGACGCTTCCAGCAGCTCTTTTGCAGCCATTGTAGCCTGTGTTCTGATTTCATCTAACATGATCCGATATCCTCCTCATGAGTATTATTTCTTTCTTATAATGCGGCTCGTATGGCAGCCGCCATATCCTCATATTCTTTATCTGTGAGATATACCTTGTCCGGATTCATGGTAAAGGTACCGCCCCATTCGTCCCCGTCATTGTATTTTGGAACGATGTGCATATGAAGGTGGCAGCCGGTATCGCCGTAAGCGCCGTAATTCACCTTATCCGGGTTAAATACTTTATGGACAGCCCTGGAAACCCTGGCAACATCAGCAAAAAAGGCATTTCTTTCCTCTTCCGCAATATCCACCAGTTCGCTGACGTGGTCTTTATAAGCCAGGATAACTCTGCCCTTTTTGCTCTGCTCTTTAAATAAATATAAAAATCCTGTTTCCATTTCGCAAATGGGATAGCCGAACTTTGCAACAAGCTCACCCTTCATACAGTATGCGCAATTTGGATCTTTCATAATCGTATTCCTTCCTTCTGCCGGAGCGTTGTTTTGTTTCCCAGCCTGTTTTGTCAAAATATCGGTTTGAGATGCATTTTTATTCTGGAAGACTAAGACCTGCTTTTAATATGAGCAGCGACCTTGACATCTTCTCTCTTGATGTGGTTGATCAGCCAGCCCGCTATGGCGCTGTTGACTTCACCGACCAGGGCGATGGACGGGCCCTCCTTCTCCAGCTTCGCGCAGATTCCTGCGACCACTTTTTTGAATTCTTCGTGGTAACGCTTGTGGTTTACATAATCTGGATATTGATTCTGTAGCTGGAGCTTTTCCTCGTTGCCGAAATGCTTTGCAGTATAGTCCTGCAGGAATTTGGTAGTATTCGCCAACTCTGCGCGGCCTTTCCCTGTGGAGCAGGCGGCAAGCAGGTTATTGACTGCATCAATCAGCTGGCGATGCTCGGAATCAATTAACGGGTTGCCGGTTTCCAAATCTTTTGTAAATGTATATGCCATATTAACCGTCTCCTTATCTTACGTTTTACACTCATTCTACACTATTTCCAGAAAAAATCCAACCGTTAATTTCCCTGCCATCCAAAGGAAAACATGCCCTTTAAAAACTTCAGGTACGTTTCCATATTCCTTAAAATTTCTGGTGAAACTACGGTTTTGCGCAATCGCAATGTCCACTCTTAGAATTGGAAAAAAAAGCCCGGCGCAGGAGCGGCCGGGCAGATACTGTCATATAATTTTGCATCAGAAGATTATAATGCTTGGTTTAAATGTTTTCCATCTTGGAAAGAGCCGCTTCGTCTGCAACAATGGTAACATCCGGATGAAGCTGTAAAATAGATGCCGGAACACGGGAAGTAACCGGTCCGCAGATTACATCATGAAGGATGTCCGCTTTATCAGCTCCGCTGATGATCAGCAGGATCTTTCTGGCTCTCATAATGGTACCGATTCCCATGGTATAGGCCTGGCGCGGAACTTCCTCAATCGAAGCGAAGAAACGCTTGTTGGCTTCGATGGTGCTTTCCTGAAGGTCCACTATATGTGTATCTTTTGGGAAGATGTCGGATGGCTCGTTGAAGCCAATGTGGCCGTTGTGCCCAAGTCCTAAGAGCTGTAAGTCAACACCGCCAAGTCCTTTAATGATTTCCTCATAGCGGGCAGCCTCTTTGGTGGCATCAGCTTCCATTCCATCGGGTATATTGGCATTTGCTTCGTCAATGTTTACATGACGGAACAGATTTTCACGCATAAAATAATAATAGCTTTGATCGTTATCCCTGGTAAGTCCCTTGTATTCGTCCAGATTCGCAGTCTTTACCTGGGAAAAATCCAGATCCCCTTTGTTGAACCACTCGATTAACTGCTTATAGGTGCCGACGGGAGAGGAACCGGTAGCCAGTCCCAGAACGCAGTTCGGTTTCATAATTATCTGAGCAGATATAATATTAGCGGCCTTACGGCTCATATCGTTGTAGTCCTTCGCGCGATAAAGCTTCATTTCTCTATCCCTCCATACGTTGAAAAAAAATTTTATACATTCTTTTCATAAGGATAGCATTTTTGTGTCATAGATGCAATGGCATTTTGCATAAAATAATTATAAAGGAGTGATGGCATGCCTAATTATCGAAGACTAATCTCATATATTTATGCCTATGAAGGCGCAGTCAAAGGAAAAAACATCGGATTTGCCAAGATAGAGACGAGAGGGGTCCAGTGCAAGATTACGGTCAGTGTCAAAAGGATATATGTGGGCGGCAATGATATTGGAGTATACTTATTAGCCGCAGACCAGGAAATATTCCTTGGCAATATTTTTATACGCGGGGGTTCCGGCGAATTCAGGACTGTGGTATCGGCAGGTGATATAGAGCACTCCGGAATTAACGTGGATCAGTGCTACGGACTGACCATCCATGATGTGAAAAATACATGGCGTTCCTATACGACCATTTGGGAAGATGCTGTTGCCCATGCGGCGGAAGTCGATTTAGAGAGTGCGGCTAAAGTTGTTTCGGAGAAGGAACAGACCGTTATTTCAGAAGAACAGATAAAACGGGCGGTACGTGAGATCGAGGAAGAATTCCCGCTGGAGCCTGATAAACTCCGGGAGACTTCCAAGGCAGAGATTTCACAGGAAGAGGATAGGGTTGAAGCTTCCTCCAATGACCGGACGGTTGAAGAGGATGTTCCGGCTGCCGAAGAACAGGAACTGCCGGAAGAGGAAGATCTGCAGGTAGAGAACCTGGAGACGGAAGACCGGGTGCCAGCCGATGTGGATATGGATTTTGCCGAATATGACGGCGAGGAATTGGTAAACGCAGAATCAGAAGATCGTGAACAGGAATGGATCATGTCTGATGAAGAGAGGGCGGACGAAGACAGCTTGCGGTACACAGAGGAGCCAGTCGAAGACGGCCTGCAGTACACG
>DJBG01000172.1:385-5403 GCA_002429965.1 Hungatella sp. UBA5982 | reverse complement strand
ACCCTGATTTGGACTTCACCTTAATTCCCTCTCCGAGTCCGGTAAGTGATGACTATAAGATTCCCATCAACGTGGATATCGCTTATGGCGTATCCAGCAAGACCCCTCATCAGGAGGAAGCAAAAGCGTTCATTGAATTCTTATCAAGACCGGAGATCTATCAAATGGTAGCGGATGAAGAAGGAACCCCTCCGGTAATCGAAGGAGTAAATTATACGATTGAACCCTTAAAAGGCATCAAAGAAGTCATTGACAGCGGAAACACCTTCCTGACCATGGTCAATTTCTGGCCGTCGGGATGGCGTTCTGAATGGTCTGTATATGTGCAGCAGCTTATTTCAGACAAAAATACAGACAATTTCCTCAAGGAGACGGATCGAATCTGCAAGGAAAAATATGCAGCCCAATAACAGCAGATAGAAGCGGACTGTGTCGGCAGCCGGGCGGCTTGCCATAAATAAAATGGCTATTGTAACGGAGTACTTACAGTAGCCATTTTTTAGAAAGGTAGAAAAATATATGAAGAAAAGGAAAAGGATAAAAGAAAGAAATATTACGATGTTTGCTTTTTCTGTTCCGGCAACGGTATTATACATTCTCTTTTTTATCTATCCGGTAGGTGCGGGAATCTATTACAGTCTGACTGACTGGAATGGATTGACCAGTCAATATCAGTTTGTCGGAATAAAGAATTATATCAGAGTGCTGTTTAGCAGTCGCTTTCAGAATGCAATTTTGTTTAACTTCAAATATACGGTTCTGTTAGTTGTAAGTATCGTTGGGCTCAGCCTGACCATGGCTCTTATCTTAGACAGTAAAATCAAGGCAAAGGATTTCTTTCGGGGAGCATACTTTTTTCCGGCGGTTGTCAGTATGCTGACGGTAGGCCTTATATTTAATGAGGTATTTTTCCAGGTCCTCCCCCAGATCGGACAGCTGCTTCATATAGAATGGCTGAGCAGGAGTATGCTGTCCAGTTCTAAAACAGCAATTTATGCGGTTCTGATCACCAATGTATGGCAGGGAATTGCGATCCCCACGGTGTTATTAATGGCAGGCCTGCAGAATGTTCCCCAGGAGCTTGTGGAATCGGCCTCCCTTGACGGCGCCAGAAGATGGGAAGTATTCAAATTTATTACCTTTCCTTTCCTGCTTCCAGTGCTTACCGTGGTTATGGTATTAGTGATTAAGGATGGTTTGACGATATATGATTATATTGTTGCATTAACAGGCGGAGGGCCCGGCGGAGCAACAGAAAGTACAGCGCTGCTGATCTATAACCATGGTTTCAAGGAGGTCAATTTCTCCCTGGGTATTGCAGAAGCCGTGGTTGTGACCGTTATTATATGCTCCATTTCATTTATACAGATAGCCTTTAGCAATAAGAAGAGTATATACCAGGAGGAAGAGGGATGAGCAATAAATTGAAAAGTACAGCATTGTATCTCTTCCTGATCATCGGTGTTATTATGATTGCATATCCGGTCTATTTAACTGTAATAACCTCGATGAAGACTCCCCAGGAATTGAGCCAGAGCTTTTTTGCATTGCCAAAGCGACTTAATTTAGATAATTTTCTTGCAATTGTAGCAGATTCCGGTTATCCAAGGACCGTCCTAAACACCCTGGCGATTACGGTGTTCGCTTCCCTTGGAACAATAGCAGTTATTCCCATGGTCTCCTATGCAATTGCCAGGAGCATGAGGGAAAAAAGATATTATAAATATCTCTATTTCTTTTTACTGGCAGGTATCTTCGTACCGTTTACGGTAAAAATGCTTCCCTTAGTTAAGGTTATGTCGGTGATGGGTATGCTGAATATCCCCGGACTAATTATTGTATACATATCAAGCGCGGTCTGTGAAGGCGTATTCCTCTACGTGGCCTTCATACAGGGCATCCCCATGGAATTGGAAGAAGCAGCATATATTGACGGAGCGTCGACCTGGAACATCTACGTCCATATCGTCTTTCCCCTACTAAGCCCCATGACGGCGACGGTATTGATCAAAAACGGGCTTTGGTTCTGGAATGACTTCCTTCTCCCTCTGCTGACCTTAAATAAGTCACCGGATTACTGGACCCTTACTCTGTTCCAATATAACTTTAAGATGACACACGCCATTAACTATCCAATGATTTTTGCAGCTTTCCTACTGTCCATGCTGCCGATTATGGTTTTTTATGTGTTTATGCAGAAAAAGATCATCGGCGGCTTGACCAACGGCGCGGTGAAGGGCTAGAGGCCGTCAGGAATAAAGGAGTGGATATGGATAGAAAAGAGGTATTATGTAAAATCGGGGATAGAAAGTATGTCAGAAGATTATTCCTGTTATGCTGGATGGTATATTGTGTGTCATATATCGGAAGGCTGAATTATTCCTCTGCAATGGCTCAGATTATCTCAGAGCATATCCTGACAGCGTCTCAGGCAGGATTTATCAGTATGGCTTATTTCTTTGCCTACGGAGCGGGACAGATGATCAATGGGCTTCTGGGCGACCGGGTTAATCCCAAGAGGATGATATTTGTGGGGCTGTTTTGTTCCGGACTTGCCAATATTGCCATGGGTATCAGCCATAGTGCTCCATGGATGGCATTGTCCTGGGGTGCAAACGGATATTTTCAGGCGATGATATGGGCGCCTATTATCCGCATATTCGCGGAAATGCTTCACGGCGAGGATCGGGTGAACTGCAGTGTAAATATTGTATCGTCCCAGATCATAGGAACTTTGATCTCCTATCTGCTGTCAGCGGGAGTGCTGGCGGTTGCGGCCTGGCCCGGAGTATTTATTACAGCAGCAATCTTACTGGCGGCAGCCTCCATCTTATGGAATATCGGTTTCTGGGATGTTTGCCGCCACGCCGAAACCGCTGTAGAAGAGAGAGGGACAAAAGAAACGTGCAAGCAGAAGGAGCAGACTCAGACCTCCTTTGGAAAGCTGATGGCAACTTCCGGGATCCTGACACTTTTGATACCCATTATGGTGCATGGTATGTTAAAGGACGGTGTGACTTCCTGGGTTCCCACCTATATCAGTGAATCTTTCGGAATAGCAGCTTCCTTTTCCGTCTTGCTTACCTCCATATTGCCGGTCATCAATTTATCGGGGGCATATCTGGCCAGGTTTGTCTACCATAAGACCGGGGAGAGGATAGGATTATCCGTATTTTTCTTTTTTACATGGGCAGCAGCAGGACTGCTTCTGTTGTGTACGGCAGGAAGCATCTCCCCGGTCATAACGGCATGCTTCCTGGCGATGATTACGGCATCCATGATGGCAGTGAATACGCTGGTGGTCAATATTTACCCACTGCGGTTCTTAAAGCACGGACGCGTGTCCGGAGTATCCGGTTTCCTGAATGCGATGGCATATTTGGGAACGGCAATTTCAACGTTTACCATTGGACTTATGGTAGAGCATCGAGGCTGGCAGGCCACCATATATGGCTGGCTGGCGGTGACGGTTTTGGCAGGCCTCCCCTGTTTATTATTTGTAAATACAGAAAGAAAAGGATGTGCCGTATCAGGCGATGGAAAGGAGAGAATATGAGTACTTTACAGTTGGCAATTGCAACAGATTTTGCGGGAGAATTTCCTCAGATTGAAAAAATCAATGAAGTATTATATAAGATATCACAGGCGGGGTTTACCCATATCCACTGGTGCTTTGAATGGGATGGGGATTATATTTATTCCTCTTATGAGATGGAGCAGATCAAAGAATGGATGGATCAATACGGGCTGAAGGCAAAAGCCCTGCACTCCTCCAAGGGTTCAAAGCGGAATGTAAACCTGATTGATGGACATTACCGTAAGGATTATACTTCTGACGTGGAGTATAACAGAAAAGCAGGAGTTGAGTTAATTAAAAACCGTGTTGATTTGGCTGCGTACATGGGCGCAAAAGAGATCGTTCTTCATTTGTATGTCCCTCATTTTACCTTGCAGGAGAAGCCGGAGACAGAAGAGCATTTTTATCAGCAGGTATACCGATCCTTTGATGAGCTTCAGCCTTATTGTATCCATAAGGGAGTACGCATCTGTATTGAAAACCTGTTCGATATGCCGGAGCGGTATGAGCTGGATCAGCTGGACAGGCTCTTTGCCAGGTATCCGTCGCAGTTCATAGGTTTCTGCCTGGATACAGGGCATGCAAATATGGTATGGGGCAGGAAGATGACCGATATGATTCATCGGTACAAAGACCACCTGTATGCGATCCATATTCATGACAACAGCGGTTCCGCAGATTTCCATCAAATTCCAGGGAACGGTAATATCAATTGGCAGGAGGTTATGGCAGCAGTCGCCCGGACGGAGTATGAGCTGCCCCTGACTCTGGAATTAATGTGCTATGATGAAAATATTGATGGGTTCCTTAAGAAAGCATATGAAGCCGGGGAGAAGCTTACCGGTATGTATTGGGAAGCAAAGGGAAAGCATCATACAGGTATATAGCAGGGAGAAATAACAAAAGATGCTGCAGGGATTTAAAGCCGGAAAGCTTGGTTAAGTTATCATTAATATGCATACATATATAAATAAAGAGAAACGCTGTTTTATTGTGCAGCGTTTTTCTTTATGTTTCAGGTGCCGGTCAAAGCGGATCACACACCGATATAAATCCGGTCAATGGAATCTCCTGTGAGCTGTACAGTCAAACCCGGTGCTCTGCATCATTGTTTAGAAAACAAAGGCAGGAATTTTGAATGGAAATGACATTTTTCTTATTCTGTGATATGATAATTTTATGTGCCGGGCGTGCCCCTGGCTTAAGTATTATGAGGAGGAGGAATATGAATCTTTTTGGCAGCTTAGTTATTGCGTTTTCCATGTACTCCCGTGTCCCAATGCCCCAACTGGAATGGACAAGAGAGCGGATGAAGTATGTCATGTGCTTTTTCCCTCTCATCGGAGCAGTCATCGGCCTGCTGGAATTTGCAGTCTTTCTTGGCTGCAATGCTCTTGGTTTCCGTCATCTCGGGCAAATACTCCCGGTAGTAATTCCCATA
>DJBG01000172.1:0-315 GCA_002429965.1 Hungatella sp. UBA5982 | reverse complement strand
GGGCAGTGGCCGTTGTTATGGTCTTGTATCTGGCAGCGGCGGGAGGAGGAATCTGGTATCTGGGAGGAGCGGCGTCTGCGGCCGTGACTCTTATCATCTCCCTTCTTATTTATTGGTATTATTATACCATGGCAAAGCGGGAATTCGGAGGCATTACCGGGGATCTTGCAGGATATTTTCTGCAAATATGCGAGCTGGCCCTTGTGGCTGGACTTGCCGTGGTTTCCCATGTGGTATTGCTATAAAAGGACGGAGAGGAAACACCCTGCGGTATAACTTTTTGTCCAGAAAGAATGGGCAGGAAAGAGGAAACAC
>DJBG01000155.1:15448-15598 GCA_002429965.1 Hungatella sp. UBA5982 | reverse complement strand
CCAACCGGAACCACCGACTCATGGTATTCTGTGGACATGCCATCATTTAGATCGTAAAATACAGATCTTGTTTCCTCCCAGGACGCCCATAAAGACATAGTCGTATCAACGGTGTTGTTTTCAAAATCCCAGAGTACTGGCTCGTAATTT
>DJBG01000155.1:0-15361 GCA_002429965.1 Hungatella sp. UBA5982 | reverse complement strand
CGGAACCACCGACTCATGGTATTCTGTGGACATGCCATCATTTAGATCGTAAAATACAGATCTTGTTTCCTCCCAGGAGGCCCATAGAACCATATTCTCCTCAACAACGTCATGTTCAAAGTCCCACATGATAGGCTCGTAATTTTCATCCAGATAGCTGTACCAGCCTTTGAACAAGTATCCGGCCCTAGTGGGATCTGCCGGTTTGTCAGTGATTTCCCCTCCTACTGGTACGGTTGCTTCATAAAACTTGTTGTATGTACCGTCTTCCAGATCAAAGACTACTTTCACTGCCGCCGATCGTGAAGAGGCAAAAGCTTTCGCAATATCCGCCTGTATGACAGGAGGCGCTTCTTCCGATCCGGCCATTTCATCTGTTAGTTCTACATCGGTAGATGTTTCTTCACCATCAGCTATAGCTTGTACATTCTTTTCCGATGAAGTAAAATTATCTTCTGTCAAAAGAGGAACTTCTGAGTTGTACTCCTCAATGTTATTTAGTTCTTTTGCTGGCGCTTGAGCGGACAAAGAGACCGTTTCATCCTCCGCAAATACATTTATTGGAAGTATGCAGCAAACTAAAATTGCTGTCAGCAGTAAGCTGATCAATTTACTGCTTTTACGGTATGCCTTTTTTTGCATGTTTTTTCCTCCATTTTTCGATTACGCCTTTCGCGCTTAGGAGGGCATTAATACAGTTGCTATCTACGAAATCAGTACACTTTATCTTAAGTTTCGTTCGCATTTTCATAAATAAGATCGCAAATTTTAGTTTCACTTAGCATTTCAATCGTTTTAGACTGGATGGATTCAAAGATTCGATGCACCAGACATGATGGAGTAGCATTTCTGCTACAATATCCATCCTCTTCCAAACATCGATTGATGCAGATACTTCCCTCCATAGCCTCAACAATATCGTATAATGTAATATCTGCAGCATCTTTTGCTAAACGGTATCCTCCCTTTGGACCTTGTACAGACTCTATGAACCCTAACCGCTTGATTTTTGCTGCAATCTTATTGAAATAGTTATAGGTCATGCCTAATCGCGTTGCTACCTCCTTTGCTGTTGTCACTTGAACACCCTGCTGAGCCATATAAAGGATGATCCGAATCGCATAATCCGTTGTAATCTGAAATCTCACTGTATTTCCTCCAAAATCGAAATTTCTTAATATCAATACTTTACTCAGTGAGTATAATTTATAACTTGATTTTTCTGGAAATACATGTACTCAATTTTAGTTTTCATGTACTGAATATAACAGTTACAAAATAAGAACCTTTGTTATGCCATTTCCAGCATCCACCAGTAATTGAGAACACTAAATAAGGAATTAAGAGCATAATAAATGCCAAATTTCGCTAAAAATGTTATTTTATATATACTTTTTCACTCCATTTTTATTCTACCCGACCATCAATAAACCTGCAAAGAGGCTGCCAATCGGACGGTATATCATCGATTCCCTCCGGACAACTGGCATGCTTAGAAAAATAGGGAATCCCTTCCATTACGAAAATCAAAACATTTACAATGAATTGGAGCTAATTCCGCTTGTTGTACTAGTTTCTTCCACCGAACAGGAGTTTTTCTTAAGAAAGGAGGTAACCGATGTCGTTTTTATTACGTTTTATCGCAGAATGCCTTTTTACCGTTTACAGTGTATCTTTTCTGCTTTATCATAGAAGGAACTTTTTGATGAAGCAAAATCACTTGATATTCTTCCTGATTTCCGCAGTCATCAATTGGAGCTTCAGTGCCACTTGGGGATTGGCTATATCCTCACATTATGGAGCTCCGGCACTCTTATTGATCGTCCTGCTGGAATTAAAAGGGTTGTATCAAATGAATCCGATGCAGCTTCTTTTTGAGAGCGGCTATTTTGTCGCAGTTTTATACTGGGGAAGAGGAATTGTGTTGCCGGTCTTCGCTCTGATTCTGAACCAAAGCGTACATTGGGTAAGGCATAACCAGTTTTACTACCCCGTTGCATGGATTCTCTCCTTATGCATGATACTCGTTTACAATATGCTTTTTCGCCATGTCATCGCGCCAAAAGCGAAGGTTGAAACGTTCTACCGCAGCAAAGAGCAGATCCGGTTTGTGGCTATTTTCCAAGTGTGTCTCCTGGGATATCTGCTGTTTATTAACCTGGGGCGGTATTATGGGGTGGATTTGCCCTGGTATAAAATATCCCACATCATCTCCTGCATCATCTGCTTTGCTGCACAGGGATTGCTCGTCAACCGGGGAATCAGAAACAGTTCCCTTTTGGAATATGAATTACACACGGAATTGCTGCAGCAGCAGCTCGAGAGACATTTGTGGCATTATAAAGCGTATCAGAAATATGCCGAGAGTTTTCGGGCTTTTAAACACGATTACGATCATATGATGACCTCTGTGAAATCCCTGTTGTCCGCCGGTGAATATCAGAAAGCGATAAACTTGCTTGATACCATTCACGAGACAAGGCACAAGCAAGTTCCGGTCCAACATTCCTATTCAAATAATAACCTGCTTGATGCCCTCCTGCAAGATACCGCAAATCGATGTGAGGAGCAATCCACACAGTTTTCAGCTAATGTTTATCTTCCCGCCGGCCATAATATTTCTGATATCGATATTGTCCGTATGTTTACAAACCTGATCAATAATGCAGCAGAGGCTTGTGCAAAAGTCACTTCTGATTCTGAAAGATTTATTGCCATCACAAGCAGATTTATTTCCCATAATGGCTGGCTGCAAATCAAAACAGCAAACTCATTTCATGGTAAAGTACTCATCCGCAATGGAATCCCTGAATCAACAAAACCTAATCGGGATTTTCATGGCCTTGGTTTATCAATCATTGATGAAACGGCAACAAAATTAGGTGGTATAATGGTTATAGATGTAGATCAGAAAGAAATGGTATTTAAGACAACGCTTTTACTGCCTGTCAACATACAACAATGGAATAAAAAGGATAGGCTGCCTGTACGGGGCGGCTAGCTTCCTACTCTTCATAACTGATAAACGGAGTTCCTTCACTGATTTGTTCAAAGATTATTTTTGCCAAATACAATGGGGCGTTTACGCAGCCATGGCTTCCAACCCTTTTATATATCTCACCCCCAANNACCCCCAAAAGAATGTCTCCAGCTGGCATCATGAACCCCTATATTCCCATAAAACGGCATCCAGTATGTCACCGGCGCCATATAACCAGGTCCTGATAAAACGGCATCTTTTTGTTTATAATTAAGCATATTCGTTCCGGTCACAGTAGAATTTCCGGTATTTGGATTTCCAGTTACCACTGGACCATGGATAATTAATTTCCCTTCTTTATAGAACCATAAATGCTGTCTGGTTATATTAATTTCCACATAGGTATTGCCTATTTCATTTTCAGACCTGAACAAAGCCCTTTGTGCATATAATGGTTCCCGTATAAGTATCTGACCATTTCTTATGTTTTCCAGTAGTACTTCAGTTTCGGCCTTCTGATCAATTTTCCAGCCATAAAGCCCGCCTTTTACCTCTACAATTTTCCCTGTAGAGGTTTTAAAATTTCTTGCAATTCCGACCGTATCATATTTTTTTCCCAATTCTTTCACATACTTTTTTACCTCAGAACGGTCTATCTTCACATCCAGATTATTATCTACGCTGAGCCATTTGTGAATCATATTTCCATCTAATTGTTCCTTTGGGCTGTCGAAGATATAGGTAACGCTGGTAGTTACGTACTTATCCAGGAGTTTCTTGGTTTCAAGCGTTTTAGCAGAGCTTAAGGTGTATTGCGGGTTTTCATAACAAAGTTTTTCATTCAAATCCAAGCTGGTCTCTCCCATTAAAATTCCAGACCGTATGGCTATGTATAATCGATCTCTCCGGACAATATTCCCATATACTTCTTCTACCAGTTCATATGAGCCGGCCGAATACTTAAAGTCCACATTTCGTGGTTCAATTCTGCGGTTATTAATACAATGCAAATCATTTATTTTACTTTCCAGAGCTTTTTCATTATAAAGAAATAACCCCCCGGTATATTCTTCATGATTTTTAAATAATGAAAAGATCCATTTGAGAGAATCCTGCCGGCGGAGAATTTCCGAAATATTGTTTTTTTCATTGTATTCCAGGCCAATCTCCATCCCCCATATATCTTCTATTTCTCCATTTCTTTCTACCAATTGCAGCTTATAGTTTCTTATGTGATCTTGCAAACTCCGGTTTACATCTTCCTGCGACTTTAAGGAAACATTTACTCCATTTATTACAGTGTTAGTGAAGAAATGATTCATAAAGTATAAGGAAATAAGTAAGTAAACCAGCATCATTGAAGCAATAACANNTTTTCTGCTGCGCTTCTTTTCATCTTCCCATCCTTCATACCGTTTTATCCCTCTCAACGATCTACACTATATTTTAAGGTATAATCACTTCATTTTATGTACACATTCCTGATTTTAAGACTGAATCACTTTTCTATTTGTACATAAAAAAAAGAGCTCATTCAAGAGGCCAGATTTAAGGCGGCTGAACAAGCTCAAATGGGGAAAAACGGTGGGATGATGATAGAAATTCAGACAAGTAATTTATCCGCTTATCTACCAGGACAAATTACTTAGCTCCTCACTTCAGGGGAATTAGTGATATCCTTATAAAATATAAGGTTTCTGTAGTTTTTTTAATTCATCCATAGGAGTGATTGTTTAAAATTTTACCACATTATTTATATCATCTAATTTGCTGTCTACAGTCCAAATTTCAACATTTATGTCATTAACTTCTGCAAAATACCGCTTCAATACTTTATAAATATTTTGAGCTGCATCACTATCATTTTCGCTTTGAAAATAACACTCATAGCAATTTTCCGTACCATAGGGATAATTCATACAGTCAAATGAAATGCCAGGTATATGTGCCGNNTCAAAATGTTGGAATTAATGCCTGATAATTGTATTTATTATCATACACTCAATATAATCTCAATGATTCTCCAACTCCTTAATTACTATTTATATGTATCGAATATTTTGTTTTTACTGCATAATAGGGATCTTTTCTAGAAATGCCGCGGGATTCTATTTATTGCAAAAAGGCCACATCAGTTAATACTGAGTGACCTTTTCTATCAAGCTAACCTCTTAAATCTACCAGCGTCTGCCATTACTCCCAACTAAAACATGGCGTATCGTAAATCATCTGGTAAGCTTATCCGATACCTTCCGGCAAACTTCATACAATTTCTTATTTTACCATGTTCTGCAATTCTCCCGCCAAATACTTCGCCACATTATCAAACACAATCTCTGCCCGTTTCACCAACGCTTCCTTTGTTGCAAATGCGATATGCGGTGTTACAATGGTATTCGGTGCGGCCAACAACGGATGCTCCTTCACTACCGGCGGCTCATTTTCAAATACGTCAATGCATGCTCCTGCAATTGTACTTGCCTTTAGCGCTTCTGCCAACGCCTCTGAATCCACTACCGGACCTCGTGATGTATTAATCAGCACTGCATTTTTCTTCATTAATCCAATCTTTTCTTTATTTATCAGACCTTTCGTCTCCTCATTCAACGGTGTATGCAAAGAGATAATATCGCATTCTGCCAGCAAAGAATCCAAATCAACATACTTTAATCCCGGCACTCCCTTCTTTGTTCTGCTGTATGCAAAAACCTCACATCCGAAAGCCTGGGCAATCGATGCAACACGAAGTCCGATTGCACCGGTTCCCACTATGCCGAATTTTTTTCCCTCCAGTTCAAAGCCGACCAATCCGTCCTTTGTTCCCTCAATCCGGCAAGCCTTGTCACAGGGAATTATATTGCGGTACAGGGCTATCAGCATACCAAACACCAGGTCTGCTACGGC
Source organism: Hungatella sp. UBA5982 (assembly GCA_002429965.1). GTDB lineage: Bacteria > Bacillota > Clostridia > Lachnospirales > Lachnospiraceae > Lacrimispora. Next base: position 9,477 of record DJBG01000155.1, on the reverse strand, counting down.
GCAGGTAGAGTATCCCGCGCTGTTGCATACCTTAACTCCATTTTTCCGGCACACATCCATAGCGATATGATCCACTCCGGTAAAGGCTACTGAAAGAAGTTTCAAATTCTTGCAGCCTTCAATGACCTGGGCATTTAAGGGCAGATTGGACACCGCTATGATATCCGCATCCTTTCCCCGTTCAATCAATTCTTCCGTATCGGAAGTTCTGGTGTTATAATAAACAATCTCTGCCTTATCCTTTAAATGTCCTGCCATTTCAAGCAGTTTTTCGTCTTGAACACCTAGAGGTTCAATAATAACCATTTTCATCTTTTATATCTCCTCATCTATTTCAGTACAAATATCTTCAAAGCTTTTGCCAGTATATCATGATTCTCCCGGATTCCGATTCCCACAGAATCCGGAATATTCAGGCGGCCATCCGCCAGTGTCAGCTGTCCGTCCAATAGCTCATTGGAAATCTCAAATCCCTTTTTATTCTCCTGGTACTTCCCGATATTCGGCGTATAAGACGAGAAATGCAGAATGTNNCCGTCATACCAGCCAGCCGGGCCATCCTGGCTACCTTTGTAGTCCTTACCAGTCCGCCGTTATAGAGAATATCCGGCTGGATTACATCAGTACCATGGCTCTCCACCAGCCATTTAAAGCCGCGCAGAATGGTCTCCTGCTCTCCGAATGCCAACGGAATGGAACTCCGCTCACACACCTCTTTTGTCGCCCACAAATCATCAAATGGGCACGGTTCCTCATAGAAATAGCCATTGATTTCCTCCATCACATGTCCAAAATGCACCGCAGTTTCCACATCATAAGAACCGTTTCCATCCGCATGAATAATCATATCATCACCGAAAAATCTTCTGGTTCCGTAGATCAATTCTTCACTTCTTCCGGCGATGGAATCTTTATTTTTGCTCATGCGGCCCCCAATCTTATATTTGATTGCCCTGGCTCCGATCCGTTCCACTTCCGCCCGCAGAATCTCCAGCTCCTCTTCAGGCGTCGTATGTCGGTTTCCGCTGGCTACATAAACATTGGCATAATCGTGAATCCGCTCTCCAAATAATCCGCCCAGAGATACCCGCTTCGCCTTTGCCAGCAAATCTAATATACTCAGTTCCAACGCCGACAGACAGGAGTAATACGGAATTCCAGCCAGCTTATAATTGCTTTTATACACATAAACCCCATCGATCAGCGCTTCTAAGTCCCTGGCATCCTTATGAATAAAATAGGGTGCAATCAGCTTTTCCAATATAGGATAGCTGAACTGGATCCGGTCATTGCTAACGGAGATTCCAACCAACCCATCCTTTGACGTAGTTCTGACGAAAAACAATCCGCAGTTAAATAAAAATTCAATCTTATCAATGATAATAGGGTTATCAAGTCCTTTTAAATCCAGTACCAAAGCTCCCAGAACATGATCCAGTTTTTCTGAAGTTACTGGGCGGTAATCTGCAAAATCACTATGTTTTTTAAACATCCTATCCTCCTAAAAATTCACCAGCGAATCGATTTTCACTGGAAGTCCCGAAGCAATGGACCGGTTGGCGGCGATACCTGTTAATATGGATTGGACCCCAGCTATATGATCTGCCGCCCGATGGAATCTGTCCTCATTTTTACCGGGAAGGAATAAGTCATCCAACATCACCGGATCTCCGCCGCCGTGTCCGCCTTCCTTTCTTTCCACCGGTACCTCGTAAGGTTCTCCAAACATGGGGCAAACCCGAATCAGATAAGATTTCGCAGCTANNGCCGGCATTAATGTAAGGCTTCTCCAATGCCGTATATTCGATCCTGCCCTTGGAGCCGTTGATCGCTACATGAAAGCCTTCCCAGGGCATATAGCTGTTCAGGGAATAGGTCATCATGGCTTTATTTTTATACCGAACCGTTACCGCCATAGTATCTTCAATGCTGATATCATCTCCAAAAACGCTCCGGTCCCGAATATAACCGCTGTCCGCTTCCGCCTCCAGATACAGTCCCCTTAAAACAGGATTGCTTTCCATATCAATGGCAAAGGGATCCTTCTTTGCCGCCTCACTGCCATGGCAACGGTAATAAAAATCCGTTACTCCACGTTTTTCCGCATTATGGCGTCCATAGAAATTCAGATCTCCAAATGCAAATACCGTATCCGGTTCCGTTCCCAGCCAGAAATTTACCACATCAAAATGGTGGGTTGCTTTATGCACCAAAAGACCGCCGCTGTTGGCTTTATTTCTATGCCACCTCCGGTAATAGTCCGCGCCATGCCGGGTATTCAAAAGCCATTCAAAATGAACCGAAAACACCTCTCCTATGGTATCCTCCATGATCAGTTCACGGATCTTTGTATGGTGAGGCGCATACCGGTAATTGAATGCTACCCGGATGTTGCGGCCGGTGCGTTTCTGTGCATCAAGGATGGATTGGGCTTTCCTTTCATCAATGGTAAGTGGTTTCTCCGTCACCACATCACACCCCATTTCCATCGCTTTTATAATGTATTCATCATGGGTTCTGTCCACACTGGTTACAATCACGACGTCCGGCTTTTCTGCCTTCATCATCTCTTCAAATTTCGTATAATGATACGTCGGGACCGGCTCCTTTCCAAACTTCTCACCGATCATGCGGTTGGCANNCATAATCCATTCTGGTCTGGCTTAAATCACAAAAAGCCACCAGTTCACAGCAATCCGCATACGTCGAACTCAGTGCCTCATAATACATCCTGGCACGTCCGCCGGTTCCTACCTGTGCATATCTTACATTTTCCATATCTTAAACCTTCCTTTCCAAGCAAATGCTATTCGATTTCCTCTTTCTTCCCTTTCAACTGATTCCGGTATTGTCCAGGTGTTATCAAAGTATATTTTTTAAATACACGAATAAAATTCTGGGGACTGTTGTATCCCAGCCGCACGGAAATTTCATGAATGCTCAAATCCGTCTCAGACAGCAATTCCTTGCAGCGTTTCAGCTTCTTATCGATGACATACTCGGTATAGGTCTTGCCAAACTGCTTTTTAAACATCCGGCTTAAGTAATTCGGATTATAATTAAAATGTCTCGCGCATTGTTCCAGAGAAATATCCTCCTCAAGGTTCTGATTTAAATACTCCATAATCTGCGTAATCACCCGCTGGCTATCTGCCGGCTCTTTTACTTTGTAGTTCAGAGGCTTTAAGAAATACTCCCAAAAATACAGCTTCAGTTTTTCTATGGAATCGATATCTTTTGTAATATCAAAATCCGCGATCTCTTTCATCTTTCCATAATCCGGCTGAAGGGAATACTCATTATAGCAGTCCAGAATATCGGATAATAATTTGTTGACCTCAAGCTTAAACAAATAGTAATCCACTCCATCCAGTTTTTCAAAATACGCAGCCAGATGATCCTTGCACTGTTCCTCTGTTCCTTCCAGAACCGACTGAATAATCTGAAGGCGTTTTTGCTTGATCCGGATTTCTGAAAGAACAACTCCTTTTCCTTCATTGAGGCCGGAGAAAATGCAAACCCCTGACCGTCCAATCGCTTTTCGCAGCGCTGATTTACACTCTTCCACTGCGGTCGGAAGCTGATCTACCGAAAATACCTGTCTGCTGATTCCAATATTGACCTGCAGTCCTGTATACCGCGCAATAGCTAAAACCACCATCTCGCAGGTTCTTTGAAGCTGAAGCAAAGCCCCCTCCGCCGACATGAACTCTTTATAATGGGTGATATAGATCACCTGGTCAATGGCTACCGGTACAAAGCTGTCCTCCGTTCCCATCAGTTCCGCAATGATGTTTTTAACTCCAAAGACATAAATCTCCGCATCCTTTTTGTTCTCCGCCGTTATGTAGAATTTCACTGCGATGACATGAATATGACGGCTTTCAATCGGTTCTGTAATCACCTTATGGCGAAGCAATTCTTGGGTACTAATGACGACTGGTTCATTCCGGTATATTTTTCTTAGGTAAATTTCTCTGTTAGATTCTTCTGTGTCCGAAAGTCGTTTCTTCAGCTCCACATTCTTTTCTACCAGATAATGAACTTTAGATGTGATGGAATCCAGGTTCCTCTTGTCCCCATCCGAAAGACTGTTATCCACCAACTCATTGAGTACATCAATCGGGCGATACAGTACCTTTGAAAAGCAGTAAACGAGCGTTAAGAGAATAATAATCATGCTGGCAATGACTATCCATACCAAGCGATAGACAGACTCCATTCCTTTTTTTAAGTCTGAATTGNNAATATTACGGACACATACGTCCAGTCATTAAACTCCGATCTGGATACGGCGCAGACATAGTTTTCATTGTAAAAAGTAATCTGTTGAGGTAGTCCTTCCTGCAACGCCGCCCATTTTTCACCGGAGGCCTTTATATATTCCACGACCGCCTCGGTTCCAACTGCTCCCACGATACAATTTTCGTTTTCATCCAGGATCACTACTTGCTCATTCTGGTTTTCTCCATTAAGCTCATTGTAAATCGTTTTCTTGTCGATGATCGTGATCAACATGCCGTTTCCCGTGCTGACATTGACCGGAATTCTTTCAACCAGATAGATGTATAAATCATTATAATGCCAAAAAGAAGACTTTGGAATTTTCTCCAACTGTTCCACCAACGTGCCATAAACGGATTCTGAAATAGGCTGAAAGCTTTGCTGGCTCATGACCCACCTCTGTTGACTGCTGACCAGTATGGTATCTGCCACCGGAAAGGACAGCGCCCCTAAAAGTTTCAACTGATCATTCGCGGCGTTAAAATCCTGGAAATATCGTGCCTCCCGCGGTCTCCTTACACTTCCCACAATGGCTCTGCTAAGACCGCCCCGTATCATGGAATTGTCCACATATTCCAAGCTGACCTCAATCTGTTTTCTTTTATTATGAAGCGAAGATGCCTGAACCTCATACAAGCTTTCCATCTGGGCTGACGTCATGCTGCTGACTGCAATGATTAAAATAACAACCGGTAAAATCCCGATGAATAATAGTACTGTGAATATCTTTCTAAAATATAGATTCTTTTTCTTTTTCATATATTTCACCTCCCAGTACTATTATAAGGAAGTTCATCCTTTTATCGAGCCTACCATAACACCTTTTTCGAAATATTTCTGCATAAAAGGATAGAACAATACANNCTTGATAGGGGCAGAACGATTTTAGCCAATACCCCCGCTTCATTGCACCCGTCTATCTTGGCGGAGTCGATTAGGTCCTGGGGAATCTCCTGAAAGAAATTTTTCACCAGAATCAGATTAAAACTGCTGATCGCTCCCGGCAGAATAAGGGACGCATAGGAATCAATCAGGCCCAGCGCATCCACTACCAGATAGGTGGGGATCATACCGCCGCTGAATACCAGGGTAAAGGTCACCGCATACATCAGATACTTTCTGCCGGGAAGTTCCTTTCTGGATAACGGATATGCCGTAAGGCAGGTCATAACCAGGTTAACGATGGTGCCCACAAGGGTCACCATTACCGTTACGCTCATGCTTCTCATGAGGGTTCTGGTAGAAAAAATATATTTATAAGCATCCAGTGAAGGCTCCTTAGGGATCAGGAGAAAGCGGTTCAAAGCCAGTTCCTTTACGGAAGCAAAAGACCCCGCCACAATGTAGAGAATCGGAAATAATGTAACAAGCGTTATGATCGCCAGCAGTATGTAAACAATGAAATCAAAGACCCTGTCGCCATAGGATCGTCTCGCCCTCCTCATAAGATACCTTCCTCTCCTACTTTTTTAGAGATCTTATCCGCAGTCAGAACCAAAACCAGCCCAACCAGCGATTTGAACAATCCAACCGCCGTGGAATAGCTTAACTGTCCATTCACCAGACCCATGCGGTACACATAGGTATCAAATACATCCGCCACATCCCGGTTCATCGCATTCTGNNTTATATAGCTGGTCAAAGCCGGATTCCATGACATGTCCCAATCTTAAAATCAACATGGTGATAATGGTGGTCTTTATAGCAGGCAATGTGATGTACCAGGCTTGTTGCAGCCTGCTGGCTCCATCCAGCTTTGCAGCTTCGTACATTTCCATATTTACTCCTGCCAGTGCAGCCAGGAAAATGATTGTAGCCCAACCGGTTTCTTTCCATATATTCTGTATCACTACCATGGGCTTTAGCCATCTGGGGCTGGTTAAGAAGTTCATCTGTCCGAAGCCCAACTGCTTCAATCCTTCCGTTATAATTCCACCGTCAGAAGTAAACAGGGTATAGGAAATCCCTACGATTACCACCCATGATAAAAAGTGGGGCAGATACACCACACTTTGTACGGTCCGCTTGAACCAGCCGCATTTTACTTCATTCAGAAGCAATGCAACTAAGATCGGCATAGGAAAGAAAAATGCCAGATTAAGCAATGATAAGGTCAGGGTATTACCTAAAAGCTTCATAAAAGATTTATCCATAAAAAAACGGATGAAATATTTAAGCCCGACCCACTCGCTGTCAAAAAAGCCGAGAAACGGCTGGTAGTTTTTGAATGCAGCAATTAAGCCAAACATGGGACCGAATTTAAACAGAGCATAATAAACGACGCCCGGGATCAGCATGGCATACAGCCACTTATAGGACATGATTTTTTTCCAATCGCTCTTTATTTTCATATCTTCTCCTTTCCGGATTCGCATCCTGTTTTTGATCGTTTGCTTCAAGAACTTTTCTATGTCCTTGCTGTAAGCAGCTCGTCAGCATACTCACAGAAGCTCGGGGATATCTCCTACTGACATTATATTTACATAATATGGATAACTCAATAATCTTGTTTTTCGCTCTTTTGTACAATCAAGCCAAGAAACTTTGTATGAATTTTATCCCTCATGCTCATTTTCTTACCTTGAAAGCAAATGAGCATGGTTGTATTTTTGAAAATGAGTATTTTGTTGATTCCATTGCATTTCCATATGAGAATTTCAGGGTAAAGATGATTATTGCTTTATCTCGCATCCAAACCTACAATTTAAGTGTGTACACGAGAACAAAATGATCTATCATGATTGAATTTGGAGGTTTATATGGGTTTATTAAAAAATGTAAAGTTAGGAAGACAGATCCTTTTTGTATGTTTTACATCAGGCATGGTATTATCTGCAGCCGCGTGCGGTAAGAATACCGCCAGTTCTTCCTCTGGTTCTTCTGACAGCCAGACGAGAACAGAAGGAAGTACTTCTCCATTCCAGGACGCTGCCGATCCATTGCCGCAGATTACGCTTATGGCAAACTATACCGGTGCGGAGGCTCCCACCGATGACAATCCGCTGATACAGAAGATTTCCGAATATACCGGTTCTGAAGTGAAGGTCACCTGGGTTCCGCAGTCCGCCTATAGTGNNTCCAAGGACCTGCCGCAGATCACCACCATCCGCGAGGTAAAAAACGCCGGTTTTGTCAACGCGGTCCGCTCCGGAATGTTCTGGGACATAGGGCCATACTTAGACCAGTTTCCTAACTTAAGCCGGATTGATAAAACGGTTCTTAAAAATGTCCAAATTGATGGACAGCAAGTCCTGATACCGAAAGTGCGGGAAATTTCCAGAGAAGGCGGAATCATCCGCCAGGATTGGCTGGAGGCTGTAGGTATGGAGATGCCTGCCACAATAGAGGAACTTCACGACGTTCTCTATGCATTCACCTACAATGATCCGGATCAGAACGGCAAAAACGACACCTATGGCTTCTCCTTAAAATACAATGCCCTTCCCCGCTTTTCCACCTTGTTAAGCATCTATATGGGCGGACCGAACACCTGGGGGATTGATGAAAATGGAAATGTTATGCCTGAATTCTATTCTGATACCTACACGAAATCCCTTACATGGTTCAGACAGGCTTATTCCGAAGGTTTATTTAATCAGGACTTCCCCATCTGCAAAGATGAAATGCAAAACTTCACATCCGGCGCAGCCGGCATGCTGTTTCTGGGAAACTTAGAAGACGCCGCAACCCGCGTTACCGATCTGGCTGCCGTTTTCCCCAATGCCACGACCGATATCTTCCAACTGTTAAAAGCAGAGCCTGACACCCCCTATCATATTACCGGCTATCAGGGATATACCGGCGGCCTGGCGTTTTCAAAAACAGCAGTCAAAACAGAAGAAGAACTGTTAAAACTGTTGGCGTTTCTGGATAAATTGGGCGACCCGGAAATGGCGGACGGCATGAACTGGGGTATTGGAGGCGAATCTTATACCGTGAAAGACGGCGGTGTGGAACAGACAAAGGAACAGTCCGAGATCTATGCCCGCAAATACAACGATATCCGCCAGATTACTCCTTTCTATACCACTCAGAACCTAACGGCTAATAACCAGCCGGAATTAAACCAGAAAATTATCCGCCTCATGAATGAAAATGCCCAGTATTCGGTACACAACGTTGTATTGCCGTTCATCTCCGATACCAATGTGGAAACCGGCGGCGATTTAGAAAACCAGATCAATGATGCCAAAATCAAATATGTGATCGGAGAGCTGGATTTAGACGGCTGGAAAGCTGCCATTGAGGACTGGAAAGCTGCAGGCGGAGAGCAGATAATCAAGGAGTATACCCAACAGTACCAGGCAGGTAAATAATATGGCCTTTCTCCATTGTGAGCTGAAAGCCGAATCCATCCGCATGGTCACTTCTGTCTGCGCGATCCTTCCGCAGGATTTCTGTCAGACGGACCGGCCGGTCAAGACTCTGTATCTGCTTCACGGGCGTTCACACAACTATTCCGTCTGGACCCGATATACCAGCCTGGAACAATATGCAGAAGCCTACAATACCGCCATTATCATGCCGGAGGTAAATCGAAGCTTTTACATCAACATGAAATACGGANNATCGGAAGAATTGCCGTATTTATTCGAATCCATGTTTCATATCAGTACAAACTCAAAAGACCGTTATATTGCCGGAATGTCCATGGGCGGCTATGGCGCTCTGAAAACCGCCCTTCTTCATCCTGACCGGTATGCTGGCTGCGGAGCCATCTCCGCTGTCACGGATATTCTTAAGCATGTAACGGAAACACCGGAAAACCACCCAAAAAAACAGGAGTTTCAGGGAATATTCGGTGAACATTGTGACCTTGCTCCGGAAGATGATATTTTTTTCCTGGCCTCCCGGGATGCCGACGCCCCCTCCCGCCCTGATATTTTTATTGCCTGCGGCAAAGAGGATCATCTTTATCCTGAATCGGTACGGCTTCACCAACATCTTCAAAGTCTGCCTTACAAGGTTACCTTTGAAGGATGGAGTGGGGTACACGATTGGAAACTTTGGGATGAGGCGGTAAAACGGATGTTGAAACATTTCTTTGCCGTGTCAGTGATATAGGAGTTTCCTTATCTTAAGAAATATTAAACAAGGGGTAACCTGCATTATCAGCTAAGTTACCCCTTGTTATATCATACGATTTGTCTTCATCTTCAGATGTATATTCTTACTCACATAGCACATCAAGTG
>DJBG01000160.1 GCA_002429965.1 Hungatella sp. UBA5982 | reverse complement strand
TGGAAGCTGACGAAAGGACGGGTTCACGGAACAGATTACTCCAACGCTTCCCGGACCATGATGTTTAATATCAATACCTTAGAGTGGGATGATGATATTCTGGCAGAGCTTGACATTCCAAAGTCCCTGCTTCCCCAGGCAAAGCCCTCAAGCTGTATATACGGAGAATCGGACTCTCAGTTCTTTGGCGGTCCTATTCCGGTCAGCGGCGCGGCAGGGGACCAGCAGGCAGCACTTTTCGGGCAGACCTGCTTTACTCCCGGTGAGGCTAAAAATACATATGGAACCGGGTGTTTCTTATTGATGAACACCGGAGAAAAGCCAGTATTCTCCAGCAACGGCCTGGTAACTACCATTGCCTGGGGGCTGGATGGAAAAGTGAATTATGCCTTAGAGGGCTCCATCTTCGTAGCAGGAGCCGCCGTCCAGTGGCTTCGGGACGAACTGAAATTCATTGATTCCGCTCAGGATTCCGAATATATGGCCCGCAAGGTAAAGGACACCAACGGCTGTTACGTAGTACCAGCATTTACAGGGCTAGGGGCTCCCCACTGGGATCAGTACGCCAGAGGTACTGTGGTGGGAATTACCCGGGGCGTGAACAAGTACCACATCATCCGCGCCACCCTGGATTCCCTGACCTATCAGGTAAATGACGTACTGCAGGCAATGAGGTCGGATTCCGGAATCGAACTGGCATCCCTAAAGGTTGATGGAGGAGCCAGTGCCAACAATTATCTCATGCAGACACAGGCAGATATCATAAACGCACCCGTAAACCGTCCGCAATGTGTGGAGACTACTGCTATGGGAGCCGCCTATCTGGCAGGCCTTGCAGTGGGATATTGGGCAAATAAGGAAGATGTCATAAAGAACTGGGCCATTGACAGGACCTTTGAACCTAATATCTGCGGGGAAGAAAGAACTAAGAGGATCAATGGATGGAACAGAGCTGTGAAATATTCCTTTGATTGGGCAAAAGAAGATTAAAAATTAAATAAAGATTTGGGGAGGGAAAGTATGTTAATGTATTTAGCGGAATTCTTAGGAACTATGATTATGATTTTACTGGGGGAAGGCGTGGTCGCCAATGTCAACCTGGATAAATCCGGTATGAAGGGAGGAGGATCCGTCCAGGTCACCTTTGCATGGGGATTAGCGGTTATGATTCCCGCATTTATCTTCGGCGCAGCTTCCGGTTCGCATTTCAATCCGGCTATTACCATTGCCCTTGCAGCAGACGGAAGCTTTCCATGGGACTTTGTTCCTGGATATGTGATCGCACAGTTCGCGGGAGCATTTACCGGCGCCGTCCTGGTTTACTTATTGTTTAAGGATCAGCTTGACGCAACAGAGAGCCAGGCCACGAAAAGGGGCGTATTTTGTACTTCACCTGCGATTCCCAACACCGGCCGCAACCTTTTAAGCGAAATCATCGGAACCTTTGTTCTGGTATTTGCCATTAAAGGCATCGGACAGGCAGGAAATGTTCCTGCGGGAGTTAATAACCTTCTGGTCTTTGGAATCATCGTTTCCATCGGTATGTCCCTTGGAGGCTTAACCGGATACGCCATCAATCCTGCCAGAGACTTAGGCCCCCGCCTTGCTTACGCAGTTCTTCCAATCAAGGATAAAGGCAGTTCCAACTGGAAATATGCTCCCATCGTGCTTTTCGGGCCCCTGATCGGCGCCTTTGCTGCAGTACTTCTCTACAGTGTGGTCCCCTGGGCATGATGATTCCTTTACACTCCTGCTAATGTGACCAAAAAAAGGAAAAGGCCGGAACACTTGCACAGTGTTTCCGGCACTTTTCTCACTATGCCAGGCACTCCTCTTCTATTATGTAGCGGTAGATAACACTGGGCCTTCCTCCAGTATTATAATCAATGTCACTGACAACTCTCTGTTTTTCCAGCAAATAGTTCATGTACCTTCTGACAGTCACACTGGACAACCGGACCTCTTTGGCGATCATATCGCTTGTCATTGGATCTAGCTGGTGCATTTTCATATAATCCAAAATACCGCTTAAAGTAGCTTCCTGGATTCCCTTACTGTTATCTTCTGCCTGGGGCAGAGAAGAGATATGAAAAAGCTTATCTAATTGGGACTGGGAGAAATTACGAGGTTTCAGCAGTTCCTGATTTTTCGCAAATTTCTCCAAAGCATGGTTAAACCTGGTATATTCAAATGGCTTTATCAGATAATCGATAATTCCAAGCGAAAGAAACTTCTTTACATGCTTTACATCGTTGGCGGAACTTACTACTATGACATCCAGATCCTTCTCCTGTCTCCGGATCTCCCGCAGAAGCTCCATTCCATCCATTTTCGGCATATACAACTCCGTGATGGCCAAATCTACGGAATGCTCCTCCAGATAGTTTAGAGCATCCTGTCCATTGGTAAAACAACCGCATACTTCCATATCTTTATTTAATTCTACATAATGACGGTTAATAGAAGCAACGATAGGGTCATCTTCTATGATGATTGTTTGATACATATTTTCCAACCCCTCCTGTAAATAATGGCATCAAATAAGATCCCTTTTTATCCTCCAAAGCAAAAAAAAGCGCACCCAAAAGACAACCTTTCAGTTGTCCTGCTGCGCTCTCTTTCTCTCTGGACCGATATTAAATTATTATAACATACCATATCCTCTATTTCAACAGCCAATCCGGCTGAAGATCAGATCCCTACATTCCAGCCCTGTCTGCCTGAAGCTGCCTGGTCAGTTCCGGCACGATTTTCTTCCAGTCTCCGGTAATCCCGTAATCTGCTACCTCAAAAATAGGGGCGCTTTCATCCTTATTGATCGCAATGATCAAATCAGACTCTTCCATACCTGCTACATGCTGGATTGCCCCGGAAATTCCTACGGCAAAATACACATTGGGACGAACGGTCTTTCCGGTCTGACCCACCTGTAAGTCCTTCGGCTTCCAGCCTGCGTCCACAACCGCCCTTGAGCAGCTTACCTCTCCACCTACTGCCTTTGCAAGCTCTTCCAGAAGGCGGAAGTTTTCCGTACCGCCTATGCCACGCCCCCCCTGACACCAGTATTTTAGCGTCCATAATATCTGTTGATTCATTTACGGCTTTCACAATCTCCAGAATTTCCGTATCTTTATTACTATGACAAAAGCCGGGATTGAATTCCTCAATCACAGCCTTTCTACCCGGGTTTTTCCCTGCGGTGCGCATCACTCCCGGACGGACCGTGGCCATCTGGGGACGATGGTTNNGGTATTGCCGCCGAAAGCGGGGCGCGTCATCAGAAGCTGATTATGCTTCTGCTCCTTATCCGAAACTTTATTTAACGGAAAATCCCCGATTTCCAGCTTTGTACAATCCGCTGTAAGTCCTGTTGCAATTCTTGCCGATACCTTGGGCCCTAACTCTCTTCCCACAGCAGTTGCGCCTATGAGAACGATTTCCGGCTTGTATTTCCTGATTACAGAAGCAAGTGCATGGGTATAGGGCTCTGCACGGTACTCCTTTAACTCCTGTCCGTCCACGACGATCACCCTGTCGGCACCATATGAGGCAAGTTCCTCCGCCAGTCCCTTAATTCCAAAACCAATGAGCACTGCGGTCACATCTGTATTTAAATCCTTCGCAAGTTCCTTTCCTTTTCCAAGTAATTCAAAAGCAATGCTGTTTAACCGGTTATCTGTCTGCTGTGCAAAAACGCAGATCCCTTTGTATTCTTCCAAATTCATATCGCCTGCCTCCCCTCTCTTGCGCTAAATAACATGCCTTTCCTTTAACTTTTCCACAATAAATGCAGCAGATTCCCCAGGGTTTCCATTTATCATCTCTCCCGTCCCTTTTTTCACCTTGTCGGAAGCCTTTGCTATCTGGGTGGGAGAGCCTTTTAATCCAATGTCCGTATCAGCTACGTCTTTTAAATCCCCTCTCCCCCATACCGTAATATCCGCATCATACGCATCAAAGATCCCGCCCGGTGTCATGTAACGCGGCTCGTTCAGCTCAGAAAGCGCTGTGATCAGACAGGGAAGCTTTGCCTTTAACACATGATACCGGTCCTCAAACTGACGCTCCACAATCACACTGTCTCCCTCTACCCGGATCTTCTGGGCATAGGAAATCACCGGAATGCCTAAATGTTCGGAAAGCTGGGGCCCAACCTGTGCTGTATCCCCGTCAATTGCCTGACGTCCTGTAATAATCAGATCGTATTCTAAGTTTCTGACTGCGCCGGCCAATGTGGAGGAAGTAGCCCAGGTATCGGCTCCTCCCAGTACCCGGTCCGTTATTAAGATCCCCTTATCCGCCCCCATGGCCAGGGCCTCACGCAATACCTCGTCCGCTTTTGGAAGTCCCATGGTGATAGCAGTCACTTCCCCGCCATGCCGGTCCTTTATTCGCAGGGCTGCCTCCAGTCCTGCTTTGTCGTCCGGGTTCATGACACTTGCCATGGCTCCACGGTCCAAAGTGCCGTCTGGTTTAAATTTTACCCCATTCTTAGTATCAGGTACCTGTTTGATACAGACCACAATTTTCACAACAAGTCCTCCTTATTTTAAAATGTTCCCGGATATGACCATGCGCTGCACCTCCGAGGTTCCCTCGTATATCTCCGTGATTTTGGCATCCCGCATCATGCGTTCCACCTCGTATTCCCTGATATATCCGTAACCACCATGCATTTGTACCGCTTTTGTGGTCACATCCATGGCAGCCTCCGCCGCATATAACTTTGCCATGGCAGCTTCCACGCTGTAGATCTTTTGCGTGGCTTTTGCCATAGCTGCCTTATATACCAGCAGCCTGGCTGCTTCGATCCTGGCTGCCATATCCGCTAACTGAAACTGGGTGTTCTGGAACTGGCCGATGCTGCGGCCAAACTGCTTTCTTTCCTTAACATATTTAACAGTCGCATCAAATGCCCCTTCCGCAATGCCCAGGGACTGGGCAGCAATGCCGATCCTTCCACCGTCCAGGGTATGCATGGCGATCTGAAAGCCCTTTCCCAGTCCTCCAAGTAAGTTTTCCTTGGGAATGCGGCAGTCCGTAAAAATCAATTCATAGGTAGAAGAACCCCTGATCCCCATTTTCTTCTCCTTTGTTCCGAAAGAAAATCCAGGAGTTCCCTTTTCCACTAGAAAGGCGGAGATTTCCTTTATCTTTTTCCCACGCTTTTCCACCGTGCCGGTCACAGCAATGATCACGTAAACACCGGCTTCTTTTCCATTGGTGATAAAGCACTTGGAGCCATTTAATACCCAGTGGTCTCCATCCAGTGCTGCCTTTGTCTGCTGTCCCTGGGCATCGGTCCCTGCCCCGGCCTCCGTCAGTCCAAAGGCGCCAAGCTTCTTTCCCGAAGCCAGGTCAGGAATGTACTTTTGCTTCTGGGCTTCCGTCCCATAGGTAAGTATGGGATCAATACAAAGAGAGGTGTGGGCGGATAAAATGACGGCAGTTGTTGCACACACCTTGGCAAGTTCCTCCACGCATAAGACGTATGTAAGGGGATCACAGCCCTGGCCGCCGTATTCTCTGGGGACCGGAATACCCAGGAATCCGTATTTTGCCATCTCTTCAACGGTTGCTTCCGGAAACTTTTCTGTCTCGTCTGTCTCCTGCGCCAAGGGCTTTACTTCATTTTCAGCAAAATACCGAAACAGGCTTCTGGCGACTAGATGTTTATTCGATAAACTGAAATCCATGTTTGTGCTCCTCCATTTTCTATACCATAAGTCCGCAGTGCAGCTTGCAAAACCTGCGGTTTTACTCGCTCACGGGCATTCGCCC
>DJBG01000124.1:960-4811 GCA_002429965.1 Hungatella sp. UBA5982 | reverse complement strand
TGACAGAACTGCATACACGGTCCGTACAGGCTAGGGCCTTTGGTATGGAGCGGATCAGGTTCTTATCCGCTGCGGTCATTCCCTTGCTCACCAGGGCAGAATAGCCGCCGATGAAATTCACGCCCACTTCCTTGGCCGCACGGTCCAGGGTCTGTGCAATGGTCACAAAATCTTCCGGACTCTTGCAGGCAGCGCCGCCGACTATGGCAATGGGAGTTACAGAAATTCTTTTATTCACAATGGGAATTCCAAAATCCTTTTCAATCTCCTTACCTACTGCCACAAGATCTTTTGCAACGGTTGTGATTTTATTATAAATTTTTTCATTCACCGCTTTTAAGTCACTGTCACTGCAGTCAAGAAGGCTGATACCCATGGTAATGGTACGTACATCAAGCAGCTCCTGTTCGATCATTTTATTGGTTTCATTAACTTCAAACATATTTAACATATCGGGAACCCATCCTTTTCTTATGCCTTGAACTTGTCATCAGATACGGTGCATGCTGGTAAAAATTTCCTCACGCTGGCATTTTACCTTTACTCCGATTTCATCGCCAATCCCTTCCAGCTCGTCAGCCAACTCACCGAAAGGCTTTGCTGCATCATTGATATCCACGATCATCATCATATTAAAGAAGCCCTGGACAATGGTCTGGGAAATATCCAATATGTTCACACGGTTGCTTGCTAAATAAGTACAAATCTTTGCTATGATCCCTACGGTGTCTTTTCCAACTACTGTAATAATCGTTTTGTTCATAATATCTCTCCTCATTCATTAGATCATAAGTCCACAGTTCAGCTCACAAAACTTCCGGTTTTGCTTTCGCGGACGTTATATAGTGATAATTTCTGACATCTGATCCCTTTTTGCAACCGCTATGGAAAAATCCGATGCCTTAAATGGATTATCTCCTTCTGTGATTTCAAGCCTTACAGTCTCATAAGCAAGCTCTTCATAATTGTTCTCCTTGCTTAAATGACCCAACAGAATCTTCTTTAAGTTTTCATGGAGAATACAGCACAAAAGCCGCCCCGCATTCTCATTGGAAAGGTGTCCGTGGTCTCCCAGGATCCGGCGTTTCAGATAATAGGGATAAGGCCCTGCCTGCAGCATATTTACATCGTGATTGGACTCTATAAGCACCGCATCAAGTCCCTGAAGATGCTCAATAATATACTGGTCATAATGTCCCATATCCGTGGCAACCGCAACGGACTTGCAGCCATGCTGGATCCTGTAAGCCACCGGGTTCGACGCATCGTGGTCAATAGAAAAGGGCTTTACTTCCAGATCTCCCAAATTAAAATCCACGTCAGGCCTGATGGCACAAAATAACTCTCTGGGATATTCCCCCAGATACTTCTGCTTTGAAATCTCTTCCAGGGTCTCTCTTGTCCCATAAATGGGAACCCCATATTTCCTGGCCAGGACTCCCAGTCCCTTTGTATGGTCGGAATGCTCATGGGTAATGACGATTCCTGTCAGCTCACTACCTTTTATTCCTATCTCATTTAATCCCTGTTGAATCCGTTTGTTGCTTATCCCGGCATCCACCAGGATATGCGTGGAATCGGAGCCCACATAAATGCAGTTTCCGCTGCTTCCGCTTGCAATACTTACCAATCTCATGCTTTCCTCTTTCCAGCCCTGCTCTTTGGGGATAAAGGTATACCCGCAGGGTGTTTCCCTCAGCTTTTCAATATTTCAGCCAGCTGGTCCTTCACATCTTCCATGGAGCCGTTGTTTTCAATCACCCGCGTACAGCGGTTTAAATACTCCGATTCAGGGGCCTGGCTCGCTATGATGCGTTCCGAATGCTCTCTCGTATAGCCCCTGTTTTCCGCCAAACGGCGGATCCGGTTTTCCTTTGATGCACGGACGTACCACATCTCCTCCCAGCTGTCATCTGTTTTTTCATTCATAATTGCAAATTCTACCACAATAAGCCCTGCTTGGGAAGCAGAAATTTTATTCCTTATGGTTTTCCATACCAAGGGGTGAATGATGCCATCCACGGTTTTCCTAGCGTTATCATCCTGAAAGATACGTGCGGCCAAAGCCTTACGGTCAATGGTTCCATCGGGTTTTAGAAGGCCCTCACCCAAGGCTTCTGTTACAGCCAGATACCCTTCCTCTTCCGGCTCCATCAGCTCATGGGCCACTTCATCCGCTTTGATCACTTCCGCACCGTATTCCTCCTTTAAAATAGAAAGAACCAGGCTTTTTCCGGCTCCGACCCCTCCGGTCAATCCAATCACTCTCATCCTAACACCAACCCTTTATTCTCGTGAAAGCAGCGAGCCAGCCATGCCTGCATGTTCATCTGGCGACAGCCCATAAAATACCTTGTAGCCTGCTGCAAGGTATTTTACTTCGCATCGAACCAGGAATCCCCTACATTGGCCTCCACCTCAAGGGATACCGCAAGATCCGCTGCATGCTTCATTTCTTCCGCCAGAAGCTCTTTTACCTTATCAACCTCGTCCTGAAATGCTTCAATGAGAAGCTCATCATGGACCTGAAGGACGATCCGGGATCTTAATCCCTGTTTTCTCAAAGCAGTGTCCACCCGGATCATAGCTATCTTGATAATATCTGCCGCAGTACCCTGAATGGGGGAATTCATGGCGACCCGTTCTCCAAAGGAGCGCTGCATGAAGTTGGAGGATTTCAGCTCGGGAACAGGACGGCGTCTGCCAAACATGCTGACTGCATAGCCCTGCTCTTTTGCCTCAGCCACAAGACCGTCTAAAAATGACTTCACTCCCGGATAGGTTTCAAAATATTTGCTGATGTATTCCGAGGCCTCTTTTCTGGTGATGCTTAAGCCCTCGCTCAGCCCAAAGGAACTGATTCCATATACAATGCCAAAGTTTACGGCCTTTGCATTCCTTCTCTGAAGAGGAGTCACCTCATCAAGCGGAACGTGAAATACCTGGGAAGCCGTGATGGCATGGATATCCTCCGCCTGCCGGTAGGCTCCGATAAGGCGCTGGTCTCCTGACATATGGGCCAGCACTCTCAGTTCGATCTGAGAATAGTCCGCATCAACAAACAGGCAGCCAGCCTGAGGCACGAAAACCTTCCTGATTTCCCTTCCCAGTTCCATGCGGACCGGAATGTTCTGTAAATTGGGTTCCGTGCTGCTGATTCTTCCCGTAGCTGTGATCGTCTGGTTAAAGGTACCGTGAATCCGCTCATCCGGCCCAATATAAGCTGCCAGCCCGTCTGCGTAGGTGGAATTTAATTTCGTCAGTTGTCTGTAATCCAGGATTAAGTTGACCGCAGGCCAGTCAGGTGCCAGCTTTTCCAATACATCCGCCGCCGTTGAATAACCGGTTTTTGTCTTCTTCCCTCCAGGAATCTTCATACGATCAAAGAGCACCTCTCCCAGCTGCTTGGGAGAATTGATGTTAAAGGTTTCTCCAGTTTCTTCATATATCTTCTGCTCCAGCTCCGCGATGCGTACCTTTAAACGGTCACCATATTCCTTCAGGCGATCCTTCTCCACGCGGATTCCGGCTTCTTCCATATGAAACAGGCTGTAGGTCAAAGGCATTTCGATCTCATAAAACAGCTTATCCATGCCTGCCTTTTCCAGTGACTCCCGAAGCAGGTCATGACATTTTAAGGCGACATAGGACATATAGCAGATGCAGGAAACCGCTTTCTCCCTGTTTTCCTCCAATGCACGCTTAAAGGAGCTTTTTCCTATAAGCTCTGTTTTGGATGGGACGGAAAGATCCAGGTAATCTTCCGCCAGATCATTGTATTCATAGGAATCCTTTAGCGGGTTCAGAAGATATCCGGCAACGCCTGCATCAATCACCGGCCTTTCCGGTGT
>DJBG01000124.1:0-952 GCA_002429965.1 Hungatella sp. UBA5982 | reverse complement strand
AAAACNCCAGCTGGCTCTTTAAATGAATGACGGCTGCCTGCCCCGCTCTTTTACAGATCTCCTCTGCTTTCTCTGCCAGGTATTCCGGCTTAAGAGCCCCCTGAGGAATAAAGCAGTAACACTCTGTCTCACTGAGGCAAAGTGACAGGGCTGATACGGCCTTGTCCTCAACCACCAGCTGCAGTCCCAGACGGCAGCCCTCTCCGCACTTTAAGAATATGGCTTCAGCCTCTGAAAGGTCTGTAACTGCACGAAAGCTTGATTCCAGAGAGGGTTCTTCTTCTCCCGGGAAAGCGGCTGGAACAAAATCCATATCGATAATTTTCTGAATCTCTGCCTGTTCAAGAGTTTTCGTGTAATCCAGGTAGACATCGCAATCCCTGTGAAGGGCAGCAAGCTCTTCCTTCCGTCTTATTGCTTCCTGATTCCCGGTAAGTGCTTCCCGGATTCTCTGAGACTCTATTGATTCCATATGATTATAAATATTTTCAACGCTGTGATGTTCCCTTATCAGCTGACAGGCAGTTTTCTCCCCAATTCCCCATGGCCCGGCCAGTGCAAAAACTCCTTTTAAATCCTCCGGCTCCAGGCCGAATTCTTCCCGTATAAGCTCTGTGGTANNTATAGGGCTGAAACTCAAGTCCCTCTTCCCTGACAACCGGAATCTTAAGGGTCACATGTTCTTCCACTGTCTGTAAAAGCTTTCGCTCCTCAGACAGGATCACGATTTCCCCATCCTCCTCCTGACATCTTTTTGCCAAGGAAGCCAGAATATCGGAAGATGCATATCCTTCCTTTTTAACAACAGGAATATCCAGAGTAAGCAGCGCTTCCCTTAAACGCTCTTCCTCTTTTATAAGCCCGTCGTACACCGCCGTGTTTTTATACATTTCCTTACGGATGCCTTCTGTTTCGGAATCAAAGGCTACAGCCAGGTAATCCGCTCCTTTTT
>DJBG01000059.1 GCA_002429965.1 Hungatella sp. UBA5982 | reverse complement strand
GTAATTTTCATATCGGCCCCGGTTTATTTTTCCTTCTTCTACCGCATCCTTTACGCCGCAGGTTTTTTCCCCTATGTGCACACAGCCCAAGAACCGGCACCCGTCTTCATAGGGCTCAAACTCCGGGAAATAATCTTTCAGCCGGCCGCACTCCATGTCATCCAAGTACATGGAACTAAATCCTGGCGTATCCATCAGGTACGTATCCCGTCCGATGCCAAAAATCTCCGAATGCCTGGTGGTATGCTTTCCCCTCTGGATTTTCTCGCTGATATTTGCAGTCTCCATCTCAGCCTGGGGATAGAGTAGGTTGGTTAAGGAGGACTTTCCCACTCCGGAAGGTCCTGCCAAAACCGTAGTTTTCCCCCGCACCAGTTCCCTGATTTCCTCNNGTACTGGTAAAATACACGGGATAGCCAGCCGCCCCATAGATTTCTTCAAGGGCCAGTTTTTCTTCGTTTCCAGCCAAATCAATTTTATTAAAACAGATTTTTACGGGAACTTCCTGAACTTCCATCATAACCAGAAAACGATCCAGCAGATTTAAGTTGGGTTCCGGATGGGTAATGGCAAACAGCACCATTGCCTGATCCACATTGGCCACGGCCGGACGAACAAGTTCATTTTGCCTTGGCAGGATGCGTTCGATGTTTCCTTTCTTCTCCAAGCTGTCCAGGATAGAAAATTCCACATCATCCCCAACCAGAGGTTTCACGTTTATATTGCGGAAAACTCCTTTTGCCTTGCACTCATAGATGTTTTCGTCCGTACCGTGGACGTAGTAAAAGCCTGCGATTCCTTTCAAAATTTTTCCTGTCATATATTTTCCTTATGATTGTGGCACCGGAATAAATGTGACCGAATAAGAATTAATCACATCTCCAGTCTCCACATTTACGATCTCTATGGTACCGCTGCTAACGCCGTAAACGCCTTCTATATTTTTAAATGATACAGGAAGCATCTGGTCGCCTGTCATGGTAACAGGTCCCATAAGCTCTCTGATTTCGTCTTTTCCATTTACCGACTGCCTCAGCTGTATCTTTAATGTAAGCTGGGTGCTGCCGGAGCCTGGTCCGATAATGTTTTGCAGGGGATAAGACTTATCAATAGAAGCCAGATATTTGTATTTTGCCTGCTGGGCAGTTCCGCTGCTGACTACGTAATTCACGGCTGTTCCCGCCTCAACCTGGCTGTTAGCAGTTAAGGTCTGGCTGATGACGCTGCCCCTTGGAACCGTTTCAGAGGCTGCTTCCGTAACCGTTCCCTGTACCAGTCCCACGTCAGCCAGCATCTCCACAGCAATCTCCTGTGTCTGACCGGTAATATCCGGAACAGTGACCGGATTGACAAGAGTCGGACCGCTGCTTAAAACCAGAGTTACGGTTTCTCCTTCTTTTGCCGCATCAGGAGTATAGCTGATCACATATCCTGCCGTTACGGTTTCGCTGTTCTTCTGCTCCACATTGACTGTCAGGCCATTGCCCTCCAGCGCTGTTTTGGCGGAAGCGCCATCCATCTTATCCAGACCAAGCTTTGTTAAGTCAATGGTTTCGTGCTCCGGCCCTTTGCTGACCACTACGTAAACAGCAGAATACTTATCAATCACCGTACCCTCAGCCGGGTCCTGGGACACGATATCCCCTTTGTCTACGGTATCATCAAATACGTAATCGCTTACCTTCATATACAGGCCGCCGTTGTCCTTTAACTTCTGCTCTGCGATATCCGTTGCCAATCCCACAACGCTTGTCATTTTCACTTTTTTGTCACTTAAGGTTTCTTCGGTAGAAATCTCCGCAGTTGATTCGGTTTCCTTGGGGGAACCGGAACGGAACAACCCTCCTACCTTTGAGAACACAATAACCAGTACGACCACAATGAGGATGGCAACAACAACACCTGCCGCGGTCAGAAGACGTTCGATTTTGGGATTGATGTCCTCCTCGGAATCCTGTTTCCTGGTTCTGTTGCTGCCCGGCTGCACACCTGCATTTTTTTCCGGGCGGCGTTCCGGCCGCTGCTCCTGACTCCTGTTCCCATTCCGGCTGGCAATAGGATCTGCCTGTACCTTCCGGCCGGAACGGATTTGTTCCAGCTCCGGCTTTCCTATGATAACCGTCTGGGAATCATCCACTTGGGAATTGTACTGGACAAAATCTCCTTCAGGATTGACAAGAGCCTTCCGTAAGTCGGATATGACCTCTTGCATGCTTGCATAACGGTACTCGGGCTTTTTCTCGGTACATTTTAAAATAATATTTTCAAGACCTACCGGGATGTTCTCATTATAAAAGCTGGGCGGTGTTATGGGGTCTTCCAAATGGGCCAGGGCAACGGTTACTGTATTATCTCCCTGAAACGGGACCCGGCCGGCCACCATTTCGTACATGGTGATTCCAAGAGAATAAACATCGCTTCTCACATCGCTGTAACCGCCTCTCGCCTGTTCCGGAGATATGTAATGGACAGAGCCCACTGCGGTAGCGCTTAAAGTCTGTGAAGAGGCGGCCCGGGCGATTCCGAAATCAGCCACCTTCACTTTTCCATCCCTGGCAATGATGATATTCTGAGGCTTGATATCCCGGTGGATGATCCCCTGTTCATGAGCTGCCGCGATTCCCTGTGCAACGGAAATCGCAACTCCAATGGCTTCCTTCACATCAAGACAGCCTTTTTTAATTATATAATTTTTTAACGTGATTCCTTCAATCAGTTCCATAACAATATAATGGAGATCCACTTCATCCACTACATCATAGATATTTACGATGTTGGGATGGGAAAGGCGGGCGGCCGCCTGGGCCTCCATTTTAAACTTGCTGACAAAACCGCTGTCTGAACTGAATTCTTCCTTCAAGACTTTTATGGCTACAGGGCGGTTTAATTTATGGCACAGGGCCTTATATACATCTGACATCCCGCCGGAACCGATCTGCTCCAGTATTTCATATCTGTCCTGTAAAAATGTCCCCGGTCTTAAGATCATAAGCTTACCTCCCTGCCAATTTGCGGATCAATTAAAACAACAGCTATATTGTCTTTACCGCCATTATCATTGGCTATTGTAATCAACTTTTCTGCCTTTTCCGGCAGTTCCAGTTCTGAGCATATAATTTCTTCTATCTCAGCGTCCTCAACCATATTGCTGAGTCCATCAGAACACATGAGCACATAATCTCCAGGTTCCAGACTGACTTCAAAAAAATCAACCTCCAGCTTATCCTCTGTACCAACCGCTCTTGTTATAATATTCTTTTTTTCCCGGTAATCCCGGCTTNNGAGATACCAGTTCTTCCACGTAGGAATGATCCTTTGTAATCTGCTGCAGCCGTTTCCTTACCAGATACAGACGGCTGTCTCCGACATTAGCCACGTACATGATGGAATCTTCGATCACTGCCGCTACCAAGGTTGTTCCCATGCCGTTTAATTCTGTACTTTTTAAGGATTCCTGGTAAAGCATTCCGTTGACCTTCAAGATTTCCTCCCGAAGAAGCGGAACAATTCCCGGCGAGTCCGCCTGTTTTAAGTGAGCCACCAGATTTTCAGCAATATACCTGGAGGCATAATCTCCGGCCTGATGGCCGCCCATGCCGTCTGCAACCAAAAAAAGATTGGGCAGTGTGCCTAATGGCTCTGCCTGGGCATAGACATAATCCTGATTGGCCGTACGGACTCTTCCGGTGTCCGTCATCGCGCAAGCCTTCATCGTTTCATTCTCACTTCCTCTTTATTTTTGCAAGCAACGTGCCAGGCGGAGGAATGCTTGCATTCCTGCATCTGGCGAATTCTGCAAAGGTCAAATACTTCGGAGTCTATTGCGGAGTATTTGACTCCTGATTTAAAAAGCTTTTTCTCAGCTGCCCGCAGGCGCCGTTAATATCCCGACCCATTTCTCTTCTTATAGTAACATTTATTCCGTTTTTTTCAAGAAGATTTTTAAAGGCTTCTATAGCCTTCCGGTCCGACTGCACGTAATTACGCTCCTTAATAGGATTTACCGGAATCAGATTCACATGTCCGTGCTGGCCCTTTATAAGAGCAGCCAGAGCGGAGGCTTCTTTTAAATTGTCGTTGACACCGCTTACAAGGCTGTATTCAAAGGTAAGCCTTCGCCCGGTCTTTTCAAAATATGTCTGGCAGGCATCCAGCACATCCTTTAGCGGGTATCGGTTGGCAACAGGCATCAGGGTTTTTCTGACTTCATCATTTGGTGCATGAAGAGACAAAGCCAGAGTGATCTGTAAATCTTCTTCAGCCAATCGAAGAATTCCCGGAACAATGCCGCAGGTGGATACTGTTATGTTGCGCTGGCTGATATTCAGGCCGTTTTCATCAGTAAGTAAACGAATGAATTGAACCAGATGATCATAATTATCCAGAGGTTCTCCGGATCCCATGACCACCACATTGGAAACCCTCTCCCCGGTGATCCTTTGGATCCGGTATATCTGGTCAAGCATTTCAGAAGGGGTTAAATTTCTTTCCAATCCATCGAGTGTGGAAGCGCAGAACCGGCAGCCCATGCGGCAGCCTACCTGGGATGAAATGCAGACAGAATTCCCATGCTTGTATTTCATCAAAACGCTTTCAATCACATTCCCATCGGAAAGGGCAAATAAATATTTTCTTGTTTCATCTATTTTTGAAATCTTTTCTTCTACGACTGTAAGGCAGTTTATTTCTGTAAGCTGTAAAAGCTTTTCCTTCAGCGCTTTAGGAANNAGGCGTTCCTCTATTCTGCCCACGCTTTTTGGGCATAAAGGTATGCCGTAAGGCGTACCCGCAGGGCGATCCTCAATTCCGCCCTGCTTTCCAGGCATAAGGATATGCCTGAAAGGCTCTACCTTTTCTGAAATGCCGCAATAAAAAATCCGTCACAGGGATGGATACCCGGCAAAAGCTGTATAAATTCCTGGTTCTCGGCGGCTGAATCCAGCTTGTCGCCAAATTTTCCCTTAAGGCTTATGCAGTCAAAAGGAAAATGCTCAAGGAACCACCGGGCATTTTCTTCATTTTCTTTTCGATTTATGGTACATGTACTAAAAATCAGCCGCCCACCTGGTTTTACATATGTCTGGGCGACCGCCAGAATCTCCCTCTGGAGCGAGGCCAGAGATTCTAAGTCTTCCGGCATTATACGGTATTTGATGTCCGGCTTCCGTCCGATGATCCCAAGTCCGGAGCAAGGCAGGTCGGCAATGACAATGTCCGCTTTCTCCACTGAATCCGGATCAGCAACAAGAGCATCCTGGACCTTTGTGCGGATATTTAAAAATCCGCAACGCTTTATATTTTCTTCAACCATACTTATCTTTTTGAGGCTTAAGTCCCGGACCTCCACCATACCCGTTCCGTCAAGCTTATCTGCGATATGAATGCTCTTTCCTCCAGGGGCGCCGCAGACGTCGATGACATAATCTCCCTTTTTCGGATCTGCGATTTCGCCTACAAAACTGGAGCTTAGATCCTGAACCTGGATATATCCCTTTTGGAATGCTTCCAGTCCTTCCAGGTAATCATATTTTTCAATGCAAAGCACTGCTTCCGAAATTCCGGATTCGCTCACTTCTGACCCCTGCTTTTCAAGGCTCTGAATGATTTCTTCTTTGGAAGCCTTTGCAAAATTGCAGCGGACCGTAGTTTTTTTATCTTTTAAAAAGGACTCCATCATGGTGACTGCCGTTTCCCTGCCAAAAGTTTCCTCCCACATGGATACGATCCATGCCGGCATGGAA
Source organism: Hungatella sp. UBA5982 (assembly GCA_002429965.1). GTDB lineage: Bacteria > Bacillota > Clostridia > Lachnospirales > Lachnospiraceae > Lacrimispora. The sequence continues at coordinate 9,881 of DJBG01000059.1, read as the reverse complement.
TAGCGGACAGAATCATCAGGCCAGTTGAATCCCTCTTTATTTCTGGAAATATTCCTCAGAACTCCATTGACAAAGCCCTTTAATCCTGTAAATTTCCGTTTCACGGCAAGCTTCACGGCTTCGTTGCAAACGGCGGAATCCGGAACACGGTCCATATAAAGAAGCTGATAAACCGACATACGCAAAATAGTACGTATTACCGGCTTCATCTTTTGAACTTTTGTATTGGAAAAGGAATCAATGATATAATCGATCTGAAGTAAGTATTCCACAGTTCCTTCTACTATCCTGGAAATGAAGGACCGTTCCGATTTATCCAGATACTGATATTTATTTAACGCCTGGTGCAGGATGATATGGCCGTAGCCTCCCCGCTCCAGAATCTCTAGCAGGACATCAAGGGCAATTTCCCTGCTGTCGGTCTCTTTAGTCATCATTCCTTCTTCCTCCGAACAAGATGACCAGCCTTAAAAGCTGAAGCACGGTCGCAGCAAGCGCCGCCACATAGGTAAGGGCAGCTGCACCCAGCACTTTTCTGGTATAACCCAATTCCTGGTCGCCTAAAATTCCCACCTGCCCCAAAAGAGTGACCGCCCGGCTGGAAGCATTGAATTCCACAGGCAGGGTGACAAGCTGGAAAATAACCGCCAGAGAAAAAAGGATCAGGCCGATATTGACTAAGGGAGAACCGATTCCTCCTATTATAACGCCAAGAATAATGAGAGGCAATGCCGCCTTGGAGCCGATATTGGCTGCAGGAACAATGGCTGCCCGAAGTTTCAGTGGAATATAGCCTGTGTTGTCCTGCATAACATGACCGCATTCATGCGCGGCGCCACCGATTGCAGCCACTGATGTAGAACCGTAAACGGAATCGGATAAATTAACGGTTTTGGTTCTTGGATCATAATGATCCGTAAGCTGACCGCCTACAGACCTTACCTGAACATCATAAATGCCCTGGGAGTTTAAAAGGCGTTTGGCCGCTTCTGCTCCGGTCATCCCAGACTTGCTTCTTACTTTTGAATATTTATTAAACGTACTATTTACTCTTGCAGATGCCACCATGGACAAAACTGCTCCTATGATGACAAGGATCCATGTCGGATCCAAATAATATCCCATCATGCCGCCATAATACATAATCAGACTCCCCTTTCCTCTTTCCTGCCCACGTTTTCCGTGCACGAAGATGCGCCTGCAAGGCGCTCCAAAACGGTGCCTTCCGCAATCGGATATCCGCGGAGAAATGCGTCAATATCCATACATTTTTTTCCCTGCAGCTGAAGTTTGCGGATGGATAAGCCGCCTTTCCCGGTCTTTATGACCAGAGAATCCCTGTCAACTTCTACTACCTGGCCATAGGCTCCTTCATACTCTTTATCCACTACCTTCGCTTCCCACAGTTTCATCACTTTTCCATTCCAGACTGAATAGGCGCTGGGCCATGGATTTAAACCGCGGATCAGGCGTTCAATGGATACTGCATCCATGGACCAGTCAATATCTCCCATGGACTTTTTTATCATGCCTACGTAGCAGGTCCTGGAATCATCCTGCGGGGTGCGGACGGCAGTTCCCTCTCCCAGCTTTGTTATGGTTTTTAAAATAAGTCTGCTTCCCAGACTGCTCAGCTTATCATGAAGACTTCCGAAGGTTTCTTTTTCATCCAAAACAACGGCTTCCTGATCCAGCATATCTCCGGTATCCAGAGTTTCCGCCATCATCATGATTGTGACCCCGCTTTCTTTTTCCCCGTTAATGACCGCATACTGTATGGGAGACGCACCGCGGTATTTAGGGAGCAGAGAAGCATGGATATTCACACAGCCGTATTTGGGAATATCCAGAATGGTTTTAGGCAGAATCTGTCCGAAAGCGATTACTACGATCAGCTCCGGTGCAAGATCTGTTAAAATTTTTNNACTCAGGATCTCTGGCCTTGATCGGCTGGTAAACAGGGATGTTGTATTCCATTGCTTTCTCCTTTACCGGAGTCATCTGGACTTCCTTCCCTCTTCCCTTGGGTTTGTCCGGTTGGGTAACTACCGCAAGGATTTCATGCCCGGCCTCTTTTAAAGCCTCTAGAGCTGGAACAGAAAAATCAGGTGTTCCCATAAATATGATACGCATAATTATTCTTCAACCTCTCCTTCTTCCTCATCCAGGGAGACATCCTCCAGCTCGCCTTCCACGATGTCTACGTATAGATCACCATTTAAATGATCACATTCATGACAGATGGCCCGGGCTAAAAATCCTTCCCCTTCCAATTCGAATGGCTCCATAACAGCATCATAAGCCTTTATCCTTACGTAATCGGGCCTTGTAACCGTACCGGATTTTCCAGGCACGCTAAGGCAGCCTTCCGGCCCGGTCTGGCTTCCCCTTGTCTCTATGATTTCCGGATTAATAAGAACATATTGGTTGCCATCATCTACATCTATAACTACGATCTGTTTTAAAATCCCTACCTGCGAAGCTGCAAGGCCAACTCCGTTGGACTCATACATGGTCTCAAACATATCTATAATCAGCTCGGAAATCCTTGGTGTGATCTCCTTTACAGGCTTGCAGTGCTTTCTTAAAATTTCATCTCCAATGGTTCTAATCTTCCTAATTGCCATTTTCTTTTATCCTCTTTCCTGCCCGTGCTTTATGGGCATAAAGGTATACCCGAATGGTGTATCCTCTCATTTATGAAAAATCGTATTGGACCATCACCTGATCAAACATCTGACAATGGTTTTCTGAAAAACCGTCGATCTGATCCCTGATTTTTATTAGTATATCATAGTTTTCCTGTTTCAAGTATAAAATTTTTCTATAGATATCATTAATTTTGTAGACGCTTGCATCTACCGGGCCGATGACCTGCACCGCTTCCTGTTGCGCAAGGGGGCCGATAAACCCGGCAGCCGCAGCCGAAGCTTCTTTTAGGCAGTCCTCCTGTCTGGAGGAAAACTGAACGGTCAAAAGACCGCTTGCCGGAGGATATTTCATCATGCGGCGATAAGCCATTTCCTGCCGGTAAAACGCCTCATAGTCCTGGTTTGCAGCGGTTACTATGCTATAGTGTTCCGGACTATAGGTCTGGATGACCACGTCACCATTTCGAAAATCCCGTCCTGCCCGTCCTGCCGCCTGGGTCAAGAGCTGAAAGGTACGTTCTGCAGACCGGTAGTCAGGAGTATTCAAGGACAGGTCTGCAGCAAGTACCCCAACCAGAGTCACATTAGGGAAATCATGCCCTTTTACGATCATCTGGGTGCCAATAAGGATATCAGCTTCTCCCTCAGAAAAAGCGGTGAGGATCTCTTCATGCCCTCCCTTTNNTTTTTGAGGTGGTGTCCAGATCCATACGCAGAACCCTTGCAGCCGGGAACATTTTTTTTGTCATTTGCTCAATCTTCTGGGTTCCCACTCCGAAATTGGCAGTGTAGGGAGAACCGCAGCCCGGACAGCGGTCAGGCATGGATATGGAATATCCGCAATAATGACACACAAGGCGGCTGTTATTATGAAGTGTCAGCGTCACATCACAGTGAGGACAGCGAATGGCTTCTCCGCAGGAACGGCAAGATACAAAATTCGCATAGCCGCGCCTGTTGATAAATAACATAGCCTGTTCCCGCTTCTCCAGCCGGTCCTCGATCAGTGCCTTTAAGTTTCTGCTGAAAATGGACTTATTGCCTTCTTTGAGCTCCTGCCTTAAATCCACCACGGATACTGCCGCGAGACGGCTGTTTTTTTTGGCCCGCTCCGTCAGGTGAAAAAGCTGGTATTCCCCCTGAAGGGCTTTTGTATAAGCTTCCAGGGATGGGGTCGCCGAGCCTAAAACCAAAGATGCTCCTTGCATGGAGGCTCTTTTTACCGCCACATCTCTTGCATGATATCTTGGAGACACTTCACTTTTGTAAGCTCCTTCATGCTCTTCGTCTATGAGTATCAGGCCGAGGCGGGAAAAGGGAGTAAACAGGGCCGAACGGGGACCGATCATAATATCAATATCCCCGTTTCTTGCCCGTTCAAACTGGTCAAACCGCTCCCCTGCCGACAATCTGGAATTGATTATGGACACCCGGTTCCCAAATCTTCCGTAGAACCGCAGAACGGTCTGATAAGTCAGGGCAATTTCCGGAATGAGAACAATCACCTGTTTTCCATCCTCAATGACCCTTTGGATCAGTTCCATATAAACTTCCGTCTTGCCGCTTCCCGTAATGCCGTGGATCAGATAGGTTTTTCTTATATTTTGGGAATAATCCAGGCAAAAACTGTCTACAATTGCCTGCTGTTCTCCGTTTAAAACCACCTTGCTTCTTTCTTTTGTTTCTGTTTTAACAGGATTTCTGTAAACCTCTTCGCAATCAAGGCTTACGTATCCTTTTTCAATAACCGGCTTTAAGGTGGCGGCAGAAAGATTCATCTGGTTAACCGCAATTTCATATGGAATGGCAGGGTTCTCCAAAAGCGCCTGAAAGAGGCGTGCCCTGGCCTTGTATTTCTTTTTTTCCGCTTCTTCCAAAGCATTTAAAAGCTGGGAATGGTCCAAAAGGCTTTTAAGCACCTTTTTTTCCCTGGGCTTTACCTTTTGCTTAACCGGAAGCACCGTTTTTAATGCCTGGTTCATGGTAGAGCCATACCGCTCTTTCAGCCACCATGCCAGGGAAATGAGCAGGGATTCTGCCGATATGCCATCTGTTACTATCCCGGCTATCTCCTTAATTTTATCCGGATCATAATCCGCATGGGCGGCAATGCCGACCACATACCCTTTCCGCATGGAATTACCTTTTCCAAAAGGAATCAAAACCAGAGACCCCACAGCCACTTCATCAAGAAGCCCGGCCGGAATCCGGTAATCAAAGGTTCTGTCAACTTTTTCATGGGAAATATCAATAATAATCCGGGCAAATCGTTCCGTCATTGTTTTCCTCTTTTCTGCCCATGTTTTTGGGCATAAAGGTATACTCAAAGAGTGTTTCCTCTTTTCTGCCCATGTTTTTTGGGCATAAAGGTATACTCAAAGAGTGTTTCCTCTTTTCTGCCCATGCTTTTTGGGCGTACAGGTATACCCGCACCTTATGCGCCATGAGCTCTAAAAGGCTGTCAAAGCCGGTAAAATTGCTCCGCCACCGGCCCAAGCTTCATGCTGTTGGAGCCCTTAAACAGCACGCAGTCCCCTTCCTTTAATTCCGTTTTTAAATAAGACACCAGCAGTTCCGGTTCCATGAATTCCTTAACCAGGATATGAGGAGCGTGTTCCTTCAACGCTCTGGCAATCTCCCCTGCCAGTTCTCCCAAAGTCACAACCTCATGTACTGGATGCTCTGCGATGTATTCTCCGATTTCATAATGGTATGACCGAGTTTTTTCTCCCAGTTCCTTCATATCGGCCAATACGGCGATCCTTCGTTCCGCTTTTGTTATAGAACCCAAAACCTCCAGTCCTGCTTTCATGGAAACCGGGCTGGCATTATATGTATCATCAATGATGGTCATACCGGCTACATCGTAGATCTGCTGGCGGTTCTTAAAGCCGGTAAATTCCTGAAGACATTCTGCCGCCTCTTCCATAGGAATGCCGCACTCAGAAGCCACTGCAAGAGACACCATGGCATTTAACACATTATGGCTTCCCATTACTGCCAGCCGTAAAGGTACTCTCTTCTGGCCAAACACTGCCGTAAAGGCCGGAAAGCCCTCCTCTAAACGGACATCTACGGCCCTGTAATCACAATTTTCTCCCGTTCCGTAATAGATCGTCTTACAGCCTTCCTTTGCCTTTGTTGTTTTTAAAAGCGGATCATCTCCATTCAAAAAGAGGATTCCGCCTTCCATTAGCCCATCCTGGATGGTCAGTTTTTCCCTATAGATATTTTCCTGGGACCCCAGCTGCTCGATATGGGTTACTCCGATGTTGGTGATCACAGCCATCTGGATTTTTGCGATCCTGGCAATAACGGTCAGTTCTCCAGGCTCGCTCATTCCCAATTCAATAACTCCGATTTCATCCTCCGGTGAGATCTCTGATATGGTAATGGGCACCCCTACCTGGCTGTTATGGTTTCCAGGAGTTTTATAAACGGTATAACAGGCTGACAGGGCACAGGCGACCATCTCTCTTGTAGTGGTCTTTCCCACGCTTCCTGTGATCCCCACCAGAGGAAGCTTTAGGCTGTCCCTGTAATAGCTTCCAATAGCCTGAAGAGCCTTTTTTGTATCCTCTACCCGGATCCACGGTTTAAATGATTCCATGGCGTCATGCTCACTGGTAAGAACCGCCGCCGCCCCATTGTCAAAGGCCTGCCCGATAAAGTGGTGGGCATCTTGCCTTTCTCCAATGATGGGAACAAACAGGTCATTCCCCTTCATATTTCTGGAGTCAATGCTGATGTGTTCCAGAACCGTATCTTCATTTCCGCAAAGAAGCTTTCCGCCTGTTGCTGAAAGTATTTCCTTTACCGTCATATTTACCATTGCTTCCTCCGTTCCATGTACGCTCCCGGCGCACATTCCTTTCTTCTTTCCTGCCCATGTTTTTTGGGCATAAAGGTATGCCCGGGGCGTTCCTCTTTCCTGCCTATGATTTCTGGGTATACCACCTACCGTGGAAATGCCGAAAGCCGCATTTCCCTACGGCTTTCGGCATTATATTTATCGTTGAGCCTTCCTTTAAACTTCCTTTGAAAGCTGGGCCTCCACCGCTGCTAAAACCTCTTCCCTGTCTGAGAAATGGTAGCGGACTCCGTTCATCTCCTGGTAATCCTCATGCCCTTTTCCTATAATTGCAATCATGTCACCTGGTTCAGCATGAATGATGCTGTACCGGATCGCTTCCCTGCGGTCCGGTATTTCCATGAATTTCCCTCCGGTCTTTTCAAGACTTCCACGAATATCTGCGATGATATCTTCCGTTTTTTCATATCTTGAATTGTCCGCAGTGATAATCGTAAGATCTGCCAGACGTCCTGAGCTGTCTCCCATGGATATACGCCGGTCTTTGGAACGGTTTCCGCCGCAGCCAAAGACGCAGACGAGGCGCTTCGGGTGATAATCCCTAAGCGTTGAAAGCAAGCTTTCCATGCTGACCGCATTATGGGCATAATCTACGATCACCGTACACTTTTCAGAGGCATATACGATTTCCATACGTCCGTTCACATTTAAATGTTCCAACCCGTGACAGATACTCTCTTTCGGAAGCCCTAAGAAGCTTAATACGCTGACCGCAGCCAACGCGTTGGCAACGTTAAAGCGCCCCGGAATATTCACCCGGACGGAAAGCTCACAGTCCCCTTTGATATCAAATTCAAGTCCCACAAAATCCGGCTGGGCGATGTACCGGATGGCTTCTGCTTTAAAATCCGTGCCCTTTTTCTCCATGGAGAAGGAATAAAGTTTACAAGAAGCATCCTTTATCACTTCATCCCAGTGCTCATCATCGCCATTCATGATACCTATTTTCGAACAGCAAAAGATCCGGGATTTGTAAAAAAGATATTCTTCAAAATCCCGGTGCTCATCCGGTCCGATATGGTCAGGGGAAATATTGGTAAACAGTCCGTAATCAAAGCAGATCCCGTCTACCCGGTGCATCTTAAATGCCTGGGAGGAAACTTCCATGACCATATATTCACAGCCAGCTTCCGCCATGCGGCGGAATGCCTGATGAAGCTCATAGGACTCGGGAGTCGTATTCAACGTAGGCGTTACCTCCTGGCCGATGACAATGCCTGTGGTTCCGATCATTCCCACTTTTTTTCCGCAGGCTTCCAAAATCGTCTTGATCATGTGGGTAGTGGTGGTTTTTCCTTTGGTTCCGGTCACGCCGATCGTCACCATCTTTTCCGCTGGATATCCAAATCTGGCGGCCGATAAAAGAGCCAGCGCTTCTCTTGCATTATGTACGAGAATGGCGGTTACGCCATCCGGGATATCCATCTTTCGCTCTACTACAAGGATTTCCACCCCGGCGGCCACCACTTCAGTTATGAATTCATGGGAGTCGGTTCTCGTGCCTTTCATGCAGACAAATACAACACCCTTTCGGGCCTTTCTGGAATCATAAATGACATCCTCTGCCTCCACGTCCAGGCTTCCCTGAAGCACCTCGTATTTTAAGTCTTTTAGCCATTCTTTAAACTTCATTGAAACCTCCCAATCAGAATAATCCGGTGATTACTCCATCTTCATTTATGTCAATATTATCTGCTGCCGGCTTCTTTGGAAGACCTGGCATGGTCATGATGGCTCCGGTCACAATGACCACAAATCCCGCTCCGGCAGATACATAAGCATCCCGCACATTGATGTCAAAGCCTTCCGGTCTCCCAAGCTTTGTCTGGTCATCGGATAAGGAATATTGTGTCTTTGCCATGCACACAGGAAGGCTGCCAAAGCCCATATCTTCAAATTTTCTTATGGCTTTTAAAGCTGCAGGAGCATAAGTCACACCACCAGCCCCGTAGATTTCCCTTGCAACTGCGGCAATCTTATCTTCCAGCCCCATTTCATCGGGATAAATGGGTGCGAAATTGCTTTCTTTGTTTTCCAGGGTATAAAGAACTTTTTCTGCAAGCTCTATGCCGCCTTCTCCTCCCTTTTCCCATACCTGGGATAAGGCGAATTCACATCCTCTTTCTTCACAAAAGTTTTTAACAAACTGGTGTTCTGCCTCTGTATCTGTGATAAAGGAATTCAGGGTGACAATGACCGGAACGCCGTATTTCATCATATTTTCAATGTGCTTTTCCAGATTGACGATCCCTTTTTCAAGAGCAGCCAGGTTTTCATCCTTTAACTGGTCCTTTGGCACTCCGCCATTGTATTTGAGGGCTCTCACCGTTGCCACCAGTACAATGGCATCGGGCTTTAATCCGGCTTTCCTGCATTTGATGTCCAGGAATTTTTCTGCGCCTAAGTCCGCACCAAACCCTGCCTCTGTCACGACAACATCAGCCAGCTTAAGGGCCGTTTTTGTCGCGCGTACGCTGTTACAGCCATGAGCGATGTTTGCAAAGGGCCCGCCGTGAACAATGGCGCCGGTGTGCTCTAAGGTCTGTATCAGATTGGGCTTTAACGCATCCTTTAACAAAGCCGCCATAGCTCCTACTGCATTTAACTGGGAGGCGGTCACAGGGTCCCCAGCATAATTATATGCCACAATGATTCTTCCCAGCCGTGCTTTTAAATCTGCCATATCATTTGCAAGGCAAAGGATTGCCATGATTTCTGATGCGACCGTGATCACAAAGTGATCCTCCCTCACAAAGCCTTCCGCCTTGGAGCCAAGGCCAACCACAATATTTCTAAGGGCGCGGTCATTCATGTCCAGGCAGCGCTTCCAAAGAATCTGGCGGGTGTCGATCCCAAGGGCATTACCCTGGTGGATATGATTGTCTAACAGAGCTGCAAGCAGGTTATTGGCAGAGGTTATGGCATGAAAATCACCGGTAAAATGAAGATTTAAATCTTCCATAGGCACAACCTGGGCAAATCCGCCGCCTGCCGCTCCGCCTTTAATGCCAAAGCATGGTCCGAGGGAGGGTTCTCTGAGGGCGATGATCGCCTTTTTTTCCAATTTCCCCAATGCCTGACCGAGACCAACGGTAGTGGTGGTCTTTCCTTCCCCTGCAGGAGTGGGATTGATGGCTGTTACCAGAACCAGCCTGCCATCCGGACGGTCCTTTACACGCTCCCACAGTTCATCAGTCAGTTTTGCCTTATACTTTCCGTAAAGTTCCAGCTCATCCTCACCAATCCCATAGGAAGCAGCCACGTCTTTAATAGGAAGCATTCTTGCCTCTTGCGCGATTTCGATATCTGTTTTCATTTTCCAATCCTCCTTCTATGTAAATAACACGGTTCTATATTAT
>DJBG01000126.1:2506-25513 GCA_002429965.1 Hungatella sp. UBA5982 | reverse complement strand
GACAGAAACAGAACTTCTCCATTTGCATTTACAGGCAATAAGTTCGAGTTCCGCATGGTTGGTTCCTCTGATTCCATTTCTTCTCCCAATGTGGTTTTAAACACCATTTCGGCTGAGGCGTTAAAAGAAGCAGCAGATGTTCTTGAGAAGGCGGCTGACTTTGATACAGCAGTCCATGACATGATTAAAGAGCAGCTGGCAGCCCATAGAAGGATTATTTTCAATGGCAACGGATATTCCCAGGCCTGGGTGGATGAGGCGGAAAGAAGAGGGCTTCCAAACCTTAAATCAATGGTTGAGGCGATTCCTGCTCTTACCACAGATGCATCGGTGAAGATGTTTGAGGAGTTTAAGGTATTCACAAAAGCTGAGCTGGAATCCCGGGTTGAGATCGAATATGAGGCTTACAGCAAAGCCATTAATATCGAGGCCAGAACCATGATCGATATGGCCGGAAAACAGATCATACCTTCTGCTGTTAAATATGCGTCCCTGTTGGCAGATTCCCTGGGAAAAGTAAAAGCAGCGTGTCCGGCAGCCGATACCAGCGTTCAGGAAGAGCTTCTCATAGAGGTAAGCGCTTATCTTTCTGATATGAAAATAGCCCTTTCCGCTCTGTCAGATGCTGATGAGAAATGCTCGGCAATCGAAGGGAACAAAGAACGGGCAAATGCTTTCCGGGATGAGGTAGTACCCGCCATGACAGCTCTCCGCGCTCCTGCCGATAAGCTGGAAATGATAGTAGATAAAGAATTTTGGCCAATGCCAAGCTACGGAGACTTAATCTTCGAAGTATGATGACGGCGGCTATGAAAAAAGGTGCTGTCCTGGGCTCAGGGCAGCACCTTTTCTCATAGCTCCCAATAAATGGGCCGCATGCGCTCAAAGGTACAGAATTGTTTGAAGCCAATGTCTTTTAAGATCCCTCTTACCTCCGGAATGTGGTCTCCTAAAGCCTCCGAATCGTGAGTATCCGAGCCAATGGTAAGGAGGGTGCCGCCTAATTGGAGATAGCGTTTTAAGATTTCTCTGGACGGCGTTAAGTCTTTAAGACCATATTTAAAACAGGAGGTGTTGACCTCGATCCCTTTTCCATCGGCAATAATGCAGCGAAGTATTTTTTCCACCGTATCCATGATATTGCTGTCCGGATAGTCCCCGTAGGTATCATACCGCTTGATCATATCTAAGTGGCCCAGGACAGAATATTGCTTGTATTTTTGTACAACCTCATAGATGGCCTCATAATAAGCCTTTTGAAATTCTTCCTGGCTCCTTCCCTCCTGGAACTGGTAATTCCAGAATTCCTTATCGTCCACCTGATGATTGCTCAAAATGATAAAATCAAAAGGATATTTTTCATAATCCTTCTGGAAAAGAGGGATGGTGTGGGACTGTACCCCGAATTCGATTCCTGCTTTTATGGTTAATTTTCCTTTGTATTTTTCTTTCATCATTTCTATTTCTTTAAAATAATTTTCATAATTGCAATTTAAGTCTGTTTTTACCCCATAATCCACATGTTCCGTAAATGCAATTTCATCAAGTCCTACAAGTATTGCCCTTTGTACTATTTCCTCCATAGGGCACTGGGAATCATCGCTGAAATAAGTGTGTATATGATAATCTGACAGCATGCTCTGTTCCTCCATCCTCATTTTTGTATATGAATGAATTTTTCTTTTAACCGTCTTTGCCGGTTTTTGATTTATATGATATAATGATAATGCACTGAGACCCACTTATCTAACACAATTATTTTTATTTATTATAACAATCGTATTTAGAGAAGGTGAGGAAATTTGATGATAGATACCAATGTCATGCAGGATGCCTCTGAAATCGTCCGTTATGACCAGATGGGGATTCCGCTCTATATCCAAAGGGATAAGTTGTCGGATTATCCGGATTGGAAGGCCCTTTGCCACTGGCATGAGGACTTAGAATTCATCCGCATTTTAAAAGGTCAGATGAATTACCACATAAATGGAAAACGGGTCTTACTGAAAAAGGATGACTGCCTCATGGTCAATGCCAGACAGATGCACTACGGCTATTCTTACAATCGGCAGGACTGTGATTTTATCTGCATTCTGTTCCACCCCCAGTTATTTACCGGAAATAAACTGATTTTCCAAAAATACATAGCACCGATTATGGAAAATCAAGGCATGGAATATATTTATTTTGACGGTTCTAGCAGCGATGGAAGAGATACGTCAGCCCTGCTTGATCATATTTATTTTTTAAAGGTGCAGGCGGCCGTTGCCTACGAGATAGAGGTGATAGGGATCATGCTCGCGTTATGGAAACGGCTCTGTGAGCGCTGCGAAGCCATATTCCCTGAAAACGTCGGCCAGGGTGGCTCGGATCTATCGGTCCAGAAGGATATGGTATCTTTTGTTCACCAGCATTATGGGGAAAAGCCGTCCTTGTCTGATATTGCGGCATCCGGCAGCATATGCCGGAGCAAATGCTGCATTATTTTCAAACGATATCTGCAGCAGTCCCCCATTGATTTTTTAAATTCCTATAGGCTGGAGGTCAGCCGCGTCCTTCTAAAAGACACTGCCGACAGCATTACCCAAGTTGCGATTGCCTGTGGTTTTAATCATCTCAGCTATTACTCCAAGCTGTTTTTACGAAGCTATGGATGCACTCCCAGCCAATACAGGAATTTACATTTACATTAAAAAGAGCACAAAAAGAAAAAAAGAAAGAAGAAGGTAGATCACCATGGAGACAATGTCATATGTCACATCAATTCTGGAAAAGATCGTAAATATTCCAAGCCCCAGCGGCTACACCAGGGAAGTCATGAAAGCGATACAGGAAGAGGCCGCAAAATTCGGATATTCTTCCGTTTTTAACAATAAAGGCGGTCTCATCATTAAGGTTCCAGGGGAGAAACAGGAGGTTTTAGGCCTATCCGCCCATGTGGATACCTTAGGTGCCATGGTCCGTTCCATCACTGATTCAGGGATGCTCACCCTTGTGCCGGTGGGAGGTTTCATGATGGAGACCATTGAAGGCATGTACTGCAAAATACACACCAGAACCGGTAAAACCTACACCGGGACTATTCTCACAAAAGAGCCATCCGTCCACACCTATGACAATGCCAAAACCCTGGAGAGGAAGGCAAAAAATATGGAGATACGCCTGGACGAGTTGGTAGAAAACGCCGATGATGTAAAGAAGCTTGAAATATCCCCTGGGGATTACATCAGCTTTGACCCCATGTTCGTTCATACGGAAAACGGATTTATCAAATCCCGCCACTTAGATGACAAGGCTTCTGTGGCAGTCCTTATGGGAGTATTAAAGGATTTATGGGATTCCGGGCATAAGCCGGAAAAGACCCTTAAAATCGTGATCAGCAATTACGAAGAGGTGGGATATGGTGCAAGCTGGATTCCGGAGGATATAGAGGAGTTTATTGCCGTGGACATGGGGGCTTTGGGGGATGACTTAACCGGAGATGAAAAAAAGGTATCCATCTGCGCCCAGGATTCCACCGGGCCTTATGACTATGAAATGACAAACCGCCTCATTGCCGTTGCAAAGGAGAGGGGTCTGGATTTTGCGGTGGATGTATTCCCTCACTACGGCTCTGATGTAGGAAGCGCCATTAGGGGTGGACATGACATCCGCGGGGCTTTGATCGGCCCGGGAGTCCACGCTTCCCATGGGACCGAACGGACCCATGAGAAAGGCTTGGAACAGACCTTAAAGCTGATTGAAGGGTATATTGGCCTTCCATTTTCCGACAGGCTTTAAGAAATTCTCTTGCAAAAAAAAGATGCTTGTGCTAGTATATAGAAAAATTTGAAATAGGGGAGGAGTATACCATGGATGAGAATTATGCTGTAGCATTTCAGCTCATTATGAACGCAGGAAATTCAAAATCGCTTTCCATGATGGCGATGGAGTCTGCCAGAGAATTTAACTTTGAGGAAGCGGAAAAATATATAAAAGAGGCGGAGCTTGAGATGAGGTCCGCCCATCAGTCCCAGATTGATTTGATCCAGCAGGAAGCCCAGGGGAATCCTATTGATGTAAACATCATTTTGGTACATGCCCAGGATCATTTAACCATGGCCATGATGGCAAAGGATCAGGCAGCGGAGGTTTTAAACCTTTACCGTATGATCAAGGATTTAAAGGATGCCATTGAAAAGTAAATAAGCGTTTGCCGAAAAACAGCCTTCTTGCACACTGACACAATCTCAGGAGTAAGAAGGCTTATTACAATCCAGGAAAAGGAGAGACATTATGGAAGGGATCAAAATCGTTACCATCGGGGGCGGCTCCTCTTATACGCCGGAGCTGGTGGAAGGGTTTATCAAACGTTATGAAAAACTGCCCGTAAGAGAGCTTTGGCTGGTGGATATTGAAGCGGGAAGGGAAAAGCTGGAGACCGTAGGCGCCCTTGCGCAGCGCATGGTAAAAAAAGCTGGACTTCCCATGAAGGTGATTCTGTCTTATGACAGGCGGGAAGCTTTAAAAGATGCGGATTATGTGACGACTCAGATGAGAGTGGGGCTATTGGATGCCAGAATTAAGGATGAACGGATCCCCTTAAGCCACGGCATGATCGGTCAGGAAACTAACGGAGCGGCAGGCATGTTCAAGGCATTCCGGACCATTCCGGTGATTCTGGATATTGTAAAGGACATGAAAGAGCTTTGCCCGGAGGCATGGATGATCAACTTCACCAATCCTGCGGGAATGATCACAGAGGTTGTGTTAAGATATACGGATTATAAAAAGGTGATCGGTCTTTGCAATGTGCCGGTCAATATGGTAAATGGTTTTGCCAGACTCTTAGATGTGGAGCCGGAGCGGGTGACGATGGAGCTGTCCGGCTTAAACCACCATATTTTTGCAACCGATGTATTAGTGGATGGACAGTCAAGGCTGGAAGAGATTCTGGAAATCTATCAGCACATCAGCGCAGAAGATGCTATTTCCATGAAGAACTTTTCCACTCTGCCGTTTTCACCGGAGTTTATCCGGGGACTTCACTGCATCCCCTGCCCCTATCACAACTATTATTACTTTACCAAAGAACAGCTGGAAGAGGAGTTAAAGGAATACAAGGAAGGCCGGGTCCGGGGCGAAGTGGTGAAAAAGGTAGAGGAGGAACTGTTTGAGCTGTACAAGGATGAGAACCTGGATGTAAAACCAAAGCAGCTGGAGATGAGAGGCGGCGCCAGATACAGCGATGCTGCCTGCAACTTAATCTGCTCCCTGCACAACAATACCGGTGATATCCAGTATGTAGACGTACGGAACAACGGGACGATCACAAACCTCCCGGCAGACAGTGCGGTGGAAGCCGCCTGCATCATCACAAGCGGCGGTCCAAAGCCCATTGCCGTAGGCGAGTTAAAGCCCCAGATTAACGGGACCATTCAAACCATCAAGACCTTTGAGCGCCTGGTCTGCGAAGCGGCTGTCACCGGAAACCGGGATCTGGCAGTGACAGCTCTGAACATGAATCCTCTTTGCGCAAGCGATCACGATGCCAATGCTGTCATTCATGAATTGCTGGAGGCCCATAAAGAATACCTCCCTCAATTCTTTAAAAACGAAAGGCAAGAATAGGAAAAAGCTGTGAAAATGACTGAAAAAGTCTGTTTCACAGCTTTTTTTATGGCGTAATAACGAAAAATGTTTATGCTGAAAGGGGAATTTATTAATTATTAAATAAAAAGTTTATTTTTATTTTAGAATTTGCTTGTGTTTTTGCATATGATATAGTATCATATGGGTAAGAAGAAGTGGTCTAGACCACAGAAAGGGGTGCGAGGATGTATCATATTTTATTAGTTTGCTCAGCAGGAATGTCTACAAGCATGCTTGTAAAAAAAATGCAGGATGCAGCATCAGAAAAAAGCGTGGAGGCCACCATTTGGGCGGTGGGAGATGCTGAATCTATTGACGAAGTGAAAAAGGCAGATATTATTTTATTGGGGCCTCAGGTTCGTTATCTTGAGAAGAAGATGAACGAGAGAGTGAAAAATGAGAAACCTGTGCTTGTCATCGATATGATGGCTTACGGCACAATGAATGGCGCCAAGGTACTGGATCAGGCGCTGGGGAAGTTAAACGGGTAAGTATGAAAAAGAAGCTCCCCGTTCCAATGGTTTAGGGGAGGATAAAAGAGGGAGAAAAAGTTATGGGTGCATTTAATTCATTCATGGAAGCAAAATTTATGCCAATCGCAGCTAGAATTGGTTCCCAGAAACATCTGGTTGCCATTCGTGATGCCTTTATTGCCATCATGCCAATTACCATGGTTGGTTCCATAGCAGTTTTACTTAATGTATTTTTAAGAGACCTTCCAAATCAGGCAGGTATGACTGGTTTTGTCCAGGCCATGTCTCCGATCATCAGTGTTAATGGCAACGTATATTTTGGCTCTATCGTAATTCTTGCTCTGGCATTTGTTTTTGCTCTGGGCTACAATCTTTCAAAAACCTACGATGTAAACGCCATTGCAGGAGGAGTCATCGCATTTGCAAGCTTAGTCACCTGTATGGGACAAAGCGCTACCTTCGACTATGAGCTTCCAGGTGTTGCAGCGGCAGCTGCCGACCAGCTGAAAGGTCTTGGACTTAATGTAGCTGCTACACCAGGCGGCGGTGTTGCATTAAACGGAGTCAGCGGCTGGGGATACTTAGGTTCCGGATACACCGGTTCCGGTGGTCTGTTTACCGCACTGATTATGGGCTTTATCTGTACCATGATTTACATAAAGCTGATGCAGAAGAAGGTTACCATCAACCTTCCGGATTCTGTACCGCCAGCAGTAAGCAAAGCATTTGCAGCAATTGTTCCAGGTGTAATCGCCATTTATGTTGCAGGTATCTTGACCCAGATCTGCATAACCGCAACAGGCTCCACCATTAATGATATGGTTCTCAGATATATCCAGAGACCGCTCCTCAGTTTGTCACAGGGCTTCTTCAGCGTAATCTTCATGGTATTCTTAATCCAGCTGTTATGGTTCTTTGGTCTCCATGGACACAACGTACTGGCTCCTATCATGGACGGTATTTATTTAACGGCATTAAACCAGAACATTGAGGCATTTACCACCAGCCAGAGCACTGCGAATCTTCCATACTTATGGACCCGCGGTTCCTTTGATGCCTACTGCCAGATGGGCGGTTCCGGAATTACCTTAGGCCTTATTATCGCAATCTTCCTGTTTTCTAAGAGGGATGACCAGAAAGCCATTGCAAAGTTATCCTGGCCCATGGGTGTATTTAATATCAATGAGCCGATCATCTTCGGTATGCCTATCGTATTGAACCCGGTGTATTTGATTCCATGGCTGATCGTTCCTCCGGTATGTGCGACCATCGCATACGGCGCAACTGCCATAGGCCTGATCCCTCCGGTTTTCGTAGCTGTACCCTGGGTAATGCCTGCAGGCATCTATGCCTTCCTTGCAACAGGCGGAAGCTTTATGGCAGCACTTGTATCATTGTTTAATCTGTTTATATCTTTTGCCATCTGGACACCATTTGTAATGATGGCAAATAAGATGAAAAGCGAATAGTAACATAGATTAAGAAGGAGCTGCCAGACCAGTTCACAGGGGATGTCCTGACAGAACTGATTTGGCAGTTCTTAAGTTTAGCAGAGAAAGAAGGGGGAGAGCTCCGTGAAAAGCTGGACCATATTTTTAATCGCCATAGGCTGCCTGTTCATCACTGTATCACCCCAGCTTCCAGCCCCTGCCATGTATATGACCGTTGGTCTGGTATTTGTACTGTTGGGTGCAGTCATGCTGATAAAGAAAAGGAAATAAGGGGGTATGAGATATGAAACTTGAGTTTCCGGAAGGGTTTTACTTTGGAAGTGCAACCAGCGCCACCCAGTGTGAGGGAGGCGTAGATAATGACGGGAGAGGGAAAAATATCTGGGATTTGTGGTATGAGGAAGAAGGCTATAAATTTCATGGAGCCATTGGCCCGGGCATTACCTCTTCCTTCTACCAGAATTATAAAGAAGATATTCAGCTGATGAAGCAGACGGGCCATAATTCTTTCCGGACATCCATCAGCTGGTCCCGCCTGTTTCCGGAGGGGTTTGGAGAGGTGAACGAAAAAGCGGCTGATTTTTACCGCAGCCTGTTTCTGGAATTAAGGGAAAACGGGATCGAACCATTTGTTAATCTGTACCATTTTGACATGCCGGTAAAGCTGCAGGAGCTGGGAGGCTGGGAAAACAGAAAGGTCGTAGATTATTATAAGGAATATGCCTGGACCTGCTTTAACTTATTCGGAGATTTAGTGAAACACTGGTTTACCTTTAATGAGCCTATCGTCCATGTGGAATGCGGATATCTGCAAGGCTATCACTATCCCTGCAAGGTGGATCCCAAAGCGGCTGTTTCGGTTGCTTATCATACAGCCCTTGCCAGCGCTTTCGCGGTGAAGGAATATCACAGCATGAAGCAGGGAGGAAAGATCGGGATTGTCTTAAACCTGACCCCGGCTTATCCCAGAAGCTCCCATCCAGAGGATGAGAAGGCGGCAAAGATTGCCGAGCTGTTCCAGAATAAGAGTTTTCTGGATCCTGCCGTTAAGGGAACTTATGATCCGGAACTGGTTGCTCTCATAGAAAAGCACGGATTGCTGCCGGAGGCTTCTAAGGNNCGTCAAAATACGGTGGATTTTCTGGGAGTAAACTACTATCATCCGTTCCGTGTCTGCGCAAAGGCCAGTATTCCCAATCCGGCAGCTCCGTTTACGCCGGAATATTATTTTGATATCTATGATATGCCTGGCAAACGGATGAACCCATACAGGGGCTGGGAAATCTATCCCAGAGGCTTATATGACATTGCTGTCAATATCCGTGACAACTACGGGAACATTGAATGGATGGTCACAGAAAATGGCATGGGCGTGGAAAATGAGGGACGTTTTAAGACAGACGGTATGATACATGATGATTACCGTATTGAGTTCTATGAGGAGCATTTGACCTGGCTTCATAAGGGGATAGCAGAAGGAAGCAATTGCATTGGATATCATGTGTGGACCTTTGTGGACTGCTGGTCATGGCTCAATGCTTATAAGAACCGTTACGGGCTTGTGGAGCTGGATTTGGAAACCCAGAAACGGACCATAAAAAAGTCGGGTTATTGGTATCAGGAGCTGCTTAAAAACAACGGTTTTGAAACGGGCAAATAGGAGAGACATATGGAAGTAAGTCAAAAACTGAATGTAGAGGCAAAGGAATTCTTCAATGCCCTGGCGTCTTCGGTTGCCTATGATATCAGCCAGGCCACAGGGAAAAAGGTAAATCCAGACCAGATTTATTCCGGTTTTCGCTATAAAAAGAAGATGAAAAATAAAATGGGACAGGAAAACCATGTTGATGTGGTGATCAAGCAGTTTGTCTCTCCCAGCTGCTATGAGGCAAGTTTCCGCACCTCCCATGGGACAAATGTTATTTCTTACGAGATCGAAGATAGTAAAGACGGAAACAGTATGGTACACTACAGGGAGGGATTTGAGGGGGAGAGTACTTCCTACTCCTTAAACTATAAAATTGTCTCCTGGTTTTATCAAAAAGGTNNAAAGCTTCATTAAGGGACAAAGGGCAAAAGAGAATTAAAGGTGATAAGAGGTGATACAATGGGGGCTCCGAAATATCAAAAAATAAAACAGGACCTTATGGAAGAAATTAAGGACGCGTCTGTCAATACCCCTATTGCATCAGAACGGGAACTGGCCGGTCGGTATAATGCCAGCCGTATGACCGTGCGCAACGCTTTAAATGAACTGGTGGAAGAGGGAGTATTATATAGAGATAAAAATAAAGGAACTTTTGTTGCAGACCAAAGGCTTATGAAAAAAAATACGTCTGCAGAGACTTTAAATAAGCCCATGGATGATACCTATGATTACAATGTGATCTATTTCAGTTCCTGCTTTTCCGATGAGAAGGTCGCTTCCTGTCTGGAAATCGGATCTGAAGACCGAATGATCCGGATCGTGCGCTTAAACCGGAAGAATGGAAAGCCTGTAAGTGTTGAAGAAATCTATTTGATCCAAAGCCTGATCAATGACAATGATTACAACAACTTAAATAAGCTTTTGGATCTGAAAGGATACATTGACGATGGATCGGTTACACAGAAGTTTCTTCCTATTATAGTGCCTGTAAAATATATTAATCTGCTTCACGTAAAGCTGAATACTCCGATTATTATGGTTGAGAGCACCATTGTAAGCAAAAGCGGCAGCCCGGTCGTGTATATCAAAGAATTTAACAACCCAATTGAAAAAATAATTGAGATAACCACATAGTTGAAATACCCGCAGTATACCATAATCCGCAAAAAACAGGCAGGAAAGAGGAAATACCCTGCGGGTATACCATTATGCCCAAAAAACGTGGGCAAGAAAGAGGAAAGGAAGAATTATGAGAATTGGACAGGGATATGATGTGCATAAATTAGCGGAAGGAAGAGATTTGATCCTGGGCGGCGTAAAGATTCCTTATGAAAAGGGACTTATGGGCCATTCTGACGCAGATGTGCTGGTCCATGCAGTTATAGATGCTCTTTTAGGTGCTGCTGCTCTGGGAGATATCGGAGAACATTTCCCGGATACGGATCCAAAGTATAAAGGGGTATCCAGCATTGAACTTTTGAAGCACGTAGGCGGACTTTTGGAGGAGCAGGGATATGTGATCGAGAATATTGATGCCACTGTCATTGCGCAAAAGCCAAAGCTTCTTACCTATCGGCGGTCCATGGTACAAAACATTGGGGATGCCCTGAAGCTTCCCGAAGGAAAGGTCAATGTAAAAGCCACTACAGAAGAAGGTCTTGGCTTTACCGGAAAGGAAGAGGGAATATCTTCACAAGCGATAGTCCTGTTGACATCCATGGGAGACTACTGTTTTGATGACAGGATCATGGCTCCTGATTGTAAAGGCTGCTGCGGAGGCTGCAAGAAATAAAAACAGGTTTGATGGGACACCCTGCGGGTATATCATTTCGCCCGGTAAAGAGGGGCGGGCCCTGCCCAAAAAGCGTGGGCAGTAAAGAGGAAAGGAAGAGACTATGAAAATTTATAATACATTATCCAGGCGGAAAGAAGAGTTCGTTTCCCTGGAGCCTGGAAAGGTCCGCATGTATGTTTGCGGACCAACGGTTTACAATTTCATACACATTGGAAATGCAAGGCCCATTATCATATTTGATACGGTCCGGAGATATTTTGAATATAAAGGCTATGAGGTTAACTTTGTATCAAACTTTACCGATATAGATGATAAGATCATTAAAAAGGCAATTGAAGAGGGCGTGGATGCGGATACCATTTCCAAGCGTTATATTGAGGAATGCAAAAAGGATATGGAAGGGCTGAATGTAAAGCCTGCAACCAGAAGTCCCCTGGCAACAGAAGAAATCTGTGGTATGCTGGATATGATCCAAAATCTCATTGCCTCCGGCCATGCCTATGCGGCGGAAGACGGAACGGTTTATTTCCGCACCAGTTCCTTCGAGGGATATGGAAAGCTGTCCCATAAGAATCTGGAAGATTTACAGTCCGGTTTCCGTGAGATCAAGGTGACCGGTGAAGATGGAAAAGAGGATCCGACTGATTTCGTGCTTTGGAAGCCGAAAAAGGAAGGAGAGCCTTACTGGGAGTCTCCATGGTGCGAAGGGCGGCCTGGCTGGCATATTGAGTGTTCCGTAATGTCCAGGAAATATCTTGGGGAACAGATTGATATTCATGCTGGCGGAGAAGATTTAATCTTCCCTCATCATGAGAATGAGATCGCCCAGAGTGAGGCGGCAAATGGAAAAGAATTCGCAAAATACTGGATGCACAACGGCTTCTTAAATATCGATAATAAGAAGATGTCCAAGTCCCTTGGCAATTTTTTCACTGTCCGGGAAATCAGTGAAAAATATGATTTACAGGTGCTGCGCTTCTTTATGCTGAGTGCCCATTACAGAAGCCCAATCAATTTCAACGCCGATTTGATGGAATCATCAAAGAACGGATTAGATAGAATATTAACCGCAGTTGAAAAATTAAAGGGCTTAGAAGCTTCTGCGAAGACAGATAAACTTCGTGACAATGAGGATAAAAATGCCGCACAGGAGCTGGTTTCCAAATATGAAGCTGCAATGGATGATGACTTCAATACAGCAGATGCTGTTTCCGCCATATTTNNAGGATGAAGAGATCCTGGATGACGAGATAGAAGCCATGATCGCGGGCAGGCAGCAGGCCAGAAAAGACAAGAATTTTGCTCTTGCCGATGAGATCCGCGGTAAGCTTTTAGAAAAGGGCATTGTTCTGGAGGACACCAGGGAAGGTGTGAAATGGAAGAGAATATAACATCACTTGCAGCGTTTTCAGAATTTTTTAAGGATACATTAAAGCTAAAAGAAGTGGATGTGAAATCCTATTCCCCACTGGCATTGGCGTATATCGGAGATGCGGTTTATGAATTGATCGTTCGGACAAAGGTTATGAACCATGGAAGCACCCAAGTGCATAATATGCATAAGAAGAGTGCTATGCTGGTGAACGCAGGAGCGCAGGCTGGGATCATCCGCCGGCTTCTTGAAGACGAAGACTTAACTCCGGAAGAGGTAGCAGCATACAAGCGGGGACGCAATGCCAAGGCAGTGACAACTGCAAAGCACGCTACCGTTGCTGATTACAGGNNTGAAGCCCTGTGCGGCTATCTGTATTTAAACGGCAATTTTGACCGTCTGATCACTCTGGTAGGCAGAGGACTTGAACGAATAGGAGAACTGGAATGATAGAGGAATTTACCATAGAAGGAAGGAATGCGGTATTGGAGGCATTCCGTTCCGGAAAGACGATTGATAAGCTGTATGTACAAAAGGGAGTCCAGGATGGCCCCATCCAGTCCATTATCAGGGAAGCAAAAAAAAAGGACACCATCATTAATTTTGTGGAAAGAGAGCGCTTGGACCAGATGTCTGAGGAAGGGCACCATCAGGGTGTCATTGCCCATGCTGCGGCCTATGAATACGCAGAGGTGGAAGATCTGTTAAAGGCAGCGGAAGAAAAGGGGGAACCTCCCTTCCTCTTCTTATTAGACGGGATCGAAGACCCTCACAATCTGGGGGCGATCATCCGTACGGCCAATCTGGCAGGGGCCCATGGGGTCATAATTCCCAAGCGCCGGGCCGTGGGACTTACGGCAACGGTTGCAAAGACCTCGGCAGGAGCGCTTAATTATACACCTGTGGCTAAAGTGACCAATCTCACAGCTACCATGGAAGAATTAAAGAAAAAGGGGATGTGGTTTGTCTGCGCCGATATGGCTGGAGAAGTGATGTACCGGCTCGACTTAAAGGGGCCCATCGGCCTTGTGATCGGCAGTGAGGGAAGCGGCGTGGGAAAACTGGTTAAGGAAACCTGTGACATGGTGGCTTCCATACCCATGAAGGGGGATATTGATTCCCTGAATGCTTCTGTGGCAGCAGGAGTGCTGGCTTATGAGGTCGTAAGACAACGTTTGGGATAATAGATGAGGAGTGATGATTATGAAAAAGAATGGTACGGCTATGGCGGCTGCTTGCGCGGTGATACTGTTTTCTTTCAGCGGCTTTGTATCAGGCAGTAATATTGCTGCGGCGGACAGCACAGAGGGAAGCATTGAGTGGAAGACCGTAGTGAGCATTGAAGATGAAGCGGTTCCTCTTTATTCAAAGCCTTCCGGGAGCAATGTGAGAATCCCTCAGGCTCCGGGAACAGTCACATATGGAAACGGTTCTGCGCTGGTAGATGCTTCCAACGCCAGTCATGGTTATGTGATGGTCCAGTATAGTGGAAATTCTTCCAAGATAAAAGTACAGGTAATAAAAAGCGGAGGGGAAACGTATTCCTATGATTTAAATGCCAGATCTGCTTATGAGGTATTTCCTCTTACGGAAGGAAACGGAAAATATACGGTCCGTGTTTTAGAGCAGGTGCAGGGCAACCAGTACGCCATAAAATCCAGCAGTGAAATCAATGTAACACTTGCGGATCAGTTTGATCCATTCCTTTATCCAAATCAGTACGTAAATTTTTCCACAGGCAGTGCGGTGGTGAAAAAGGGGGAGGAGCTTGCGGCTTCTGCGCCTGATTCCATTGGCGTTGTGACCAATGTCTATAATTATGTGGTAAAGAATTTTACCTATGATACGGCACTTGCAAGCTCGGTTCAGTCCGGCTATCTGCCTAATGTAGATCAGGTGCTGTCCCAGAAAAAGGGAATCTGCTTTGATTATGCGGCAGTTATGACTGCCATGCTGCGTTCTCAGAATATCCCTACGAAGCTTGTGGTTGGTTATACAGGCAGCCTTTATCATGCATGGGTCAATGTTTATATTGACGGCCAGGGCTGGGTGGATAATATCATTTATTTTGACGGATACGACTGGAAGCTTATGGACCCGACGTTTGCATCCTCCGGAGGCGCTGACCCAAACATACAGCAATACATCACAAACAGCTCCAACTATAAGGCGAAATATACATACTAAAGAACATCATTATAAAGGAGATACGACAGATGAAAACGAAAGCGAAAATGGGATATTCCGCAAGGGAACTTTCCGCTTTTTGCCTTCAGATATCAATTCTTCTCCACGCTGCAATCCCTCTTGATGAGGGATTGTCTGTTATGGCGGAGGATTCCGTATGGGGGGAAGAGAAACATATTCTTATGCAAATGGCAGAAGAAGCTGAGCTAGGTGTTCCTTTCTCAAAAGTACTTGAAAATACAGGTTTTTTTCCAGCCTATGTGATCCGGATGGCAAAGCTGGGGGAGGAAACAGGAACCCTGGATCAGATCATGGAATCATTAGCCGGATATTATGAAAAAGAGCATATTCTTATGAAAAGTATAAGGAATGCAGTCACTTACCCAATCATCATGATTTTCATGCTTCTGGTGGTTCTTCTGGTCTTATTTACCAGGGTTATGCCCATATTTGAAAATGTATACCAACAGCTGGGGGCAGAGATGTCGCCGGTTTCTCTTGCTGCAACAAAGCTTGGAGGCGTGTTCTGTGCAGTTTCTCTGGTTCTTGGGATCCTTTTGGCTTTTGCGGCTGCCCTGGTGTGGCTTCTTGGCAGAAAGGGGAAAAAGCTCCTGATTGCGGAACGGCTGATCCAGTGGATAAAAAGAAGGAGNNTCCAACCGGCGCTTTACCTCGGTCCTGGCACTGACCCTTCACAGCGGACTTGAGCTGGAAAAGGGCATGGAGCTTGCAGGGCAGCTGGTTGATAATCAGGCTGTGGAAGAAAAGATCAGGCAGTGTGCGAAAGAGCTTGAGGCAGGAACCGACTATTATACCGCCATGAAGAACACCGGGCTGTTTAAGGGCTTTTATGTGCAGATGATAAAGGTAGGCACCAGAAGCGGGCGGCTGGACCGGGTCATGGAGGAAATCTCCAAGAGTTATGAAGATGAAGCGGATACGGTCATGNNATAGGGGGCACTTAAATGAAGAAATGGAAACAATCTCCCAGGGAGGACCTGGGCCAGGTGATTTCACTGGTGGGTTTTGTCTGTGCGGTGGTTCTTTTTGTGTCAGGGATCCTCATTTTTTCATGGAAAGCCGATACAAAGGGAGCAGAGACTCTTCGGGATGCCATACGCAGGGCTTCGGTGCAGTGCTATGCCATTGAGGGAAGATATCCGCCAAACGTAGAATATCTGGAAGAAAATTATGGAATACAAATTGACAGAAACCGGTATGACATATTTTACAGCGGCTTTGCTTCCAACTTTATGCCGGATATAACAGTCAATCCCCATGAACGATAACCAGGAGGTGGGCATTTGAGCGGAAAAGAAAACCAAAGAGGCCAGATGGCCAATGCTCTGTTTACCATACTGCTGTTTCTTGTCTTTGTACTCTGCGCTTTATTTTCGGTACTCATTGGAGGTAAAGTCTACGAGAATATCAATGGCAGGGCAGAGGATACCTACCAAAAGGATGTGGCCTTAAGCTACATAGCCAATAAGGTGAGGCAGGGAGATGAAGCCGGCATGGTTTCTCTGACGGAGATGGCTGGAATCCCTGTTCTTAAGCTGGAACAGGAGATACAGGATTCGGTTTATGTGACCCTTATTTATTACCAGGATGGCAGACTATGGGAATTATTTACAGATGAAGAAAGCGGCCTGGGGGTAGGAGATGGAAATGAAATTCTGGAATGCAGCCCCGTTACCCTGGAAATTGATGGCAGGCTTCTACATATAAAAACGGAGGGGGAAGGCGGAGGCAGCCTCTGGCTTTCCCTAAGAAGCGGAGGGATGGACGATGCATAGAAAACACCCCTCAGGCGTATTTATGATGGAGATGATCGCTGTAGTTTTTTTCTTTATCCTTTGTTCAGGCATCTGCATAAAAACATTTGTTACAGCAGATTTCATGAGCCGGGAAGCGGCGGATTTAAACCAGGGTGTGCTGATCGCCCAAAGCGTAGCGGAGGTCTGGAAGGATCATGGCCCGGAGGGACTTGTAAAAAGATTTCAGGCTTATGGACCGGAGGACGGTTCTGAAAGCTATGTTATGGGATTTGACGGGGCCGGTAATCCCTGTGAAAAAGAGAAGACTGTTTTTGGTGTAAAGGCAGAAGTTTCTGAGCCCGGACAGACGGAAGTGACTGTAAGCAGAAACGGAAAACATGTCTATTCCCTTACGGTGTACGGACATGAGACGAAACATTGACGGAGGTGGGACCATGGCAAAACAGGAAAAAGCCTACAAGGCCAATATAGGAAGTCCTTCCTTTATACTTATATTCATTGTTATGTGCCTGATAACCTTTGGGATGCTTTCCCTTAGCACGGCAAAAAGTGAGCGGAATCTGGCGGAGCGCAATGCTTTCGCTGTGACGGAGTACTACCGTGCAGATGGAGAGGGAGAGGCATTTTACCAGATGGTTTTAATAAAGGCGGCAGATGCCCGGGGAAAGAACCTTGGTCCTCAGGAGCGAAAGGAGTTTTTAGTCCGGGAGCTTGGTGATGCCTATGCGCCGGAGGAGGAAACTGTAACCGTAAATATTCCCATGGAACGGTCCCAGGCCCTTTCCATAGAACTGGTTTTGAATCCGGAGGAGAAGGAAGATATCCGGATATCAAAGTGGAAGGTGGTTCAGACAGAGGATTATGAAATTGATAATTCCATGCCGGTGTGGACNNAGGCGGGGAGACAGAGAATCAGGAGACTGGAAGATGAAGGCAATCGATTTGTTAAGTGCTGCCGTGGCGCAGAATGCATCGGATATTTTTCTGGTGCCAGGCATGCCGTTTTCCTATAAAATAGGAAGCAGAATTATAAATCAGAATGAAGAAAAGCTGTCTCAGGCTCAAATGGAGGAATTGATCACGGAACTATATGAGCTGGCAGGAAACAGGACCATGGAAAAGGTTCGGGAGCATGGGGATGATGATTTTTCCTTTGCCCTTCCCGGAGTTTCCAGATTTCGTTCCAGTGTGTTCCGCCAGAGAGGTTCCCTTGCAGCGGTGATCCGGGTGGTGACCTTTGAACTGCCTGATTACAGGACACTTAATATTCCTGAGACGGTTATGGATATTGCCAGAATGACAAAGGGATTTATCCTGGTCACAGGACCGGCGGGAAGCGGCAAGACGACTACCCTGGCCTGTATCATTGACAAGATCAATAATACCCGCAACTCCCATGTGATCACCCTTGAAGATCCTCTTGAATACCTTCACCGCCACAAAAAGAGTGTGGTGACCCAGAGAGAGGTTACGACGGACACGGACAGCTATGTGACCGGCCTTCGTGCGGCTTTGCGCCAGGCTCCGGACGTGATCCTTCTAGGAGAGATGAGGGATTATGAGACCATACGAATTGCCATGACGGCTGCGGAAACCGGTCATCTGGTGATATCAACCCTTCATACGGTGGGAGCGGCCAATACCATTGACCGCATCATTGATAATTTTCCGCCAAACCAACAGCAGCAGATCCGGATGCAGCTTTCCATGGTGGTTCAGGCCGTGGTTTCCCAGCAGCTGATCCCTGCCGTGGATGGCAGTGTTTATCCGGCGTTTGAAATTATGTTTTTCAATAATGCCATCCGGAATATGATCCGAGAGGCCAAAACCCATCAGATCGATTCCGTGATCGCCACCGGCCAGGGAGAAGGTATGATTTCCATGGATACCAGCCTTTTGAGTTTATATAAAGAAGGAAAGATCACCAGGGAAAACGCCATCATTTACAGCGGCAACAGCGAATTAATGGCAAAAAAGATCGACCGGGTGCTGTAAGCGCGCATAGTTTGCATTCCAGGCTGATACACTATCCATATCAATGAGAGGAGAGCGGACGGATTATGAGAACAGATAAAAGAAAGGTTGCATTAGTCGGAACTGGCATGGTTGGAATGAGCTATGCCTACTCCCTTTTAAACCAGGGTGTTTGTGATGAACTGGTTTTGATTGACATCAACCGGAAAAGGGCAGAAGGCGAGGCAATGGATTTAAATCATGGACTTGCTTTCTCCACATCCCACATGAAGATTTATGCAGGTGAATACAAAGATTGCTCGGATGCGGACATAGTTGCGATCTGTGCGGGAGTNNGGAGACAAGGCTTGATCTGCTAAAGCGCAATGCGTCCGTTTTCCAGTCCATCGTGCAGCCGGTAACGGAATCAGGCTTTAATGGAATTTTCCTGGTGGCTACCAATCCGGTGGATATTATGACGAGAATTACCTATTCTTTGTCAGGCTTTAATCCTAAGCGGGTGCTTGGAAGCGGCACTGCTCTGGATACGGCCAGGCTCCGGTATCTGTTAGGGGAATCCTTGCGGGTGGATCCGAGAAATGTCCATGCCTATGTTATGGGAGAGCACGGGGACAGTGAGTTTGTGCCCTGGAGCCAGGCCATGATCGCCACAAAGCCCATCCTGTCCCTTTGCGAAGAGGAGGGGTTGGCGTGCAGGGGAGAACTGGAGCGGATCGAAGACGAAGTCCGCGGAGCGGCTTACCGGATCATTGAGGCCAAGCAGGCCACTTATTATGGGATCGGCATGGCCCTCACCAGAATCACCAGGGCCATACTTGGAGATGAAAACAGCGTTTTTACGGTATCTGCCATGCTGCGGGGAGAATACGGGCAGTCGGAGGTATACGCAGGAGTCCCTTGTATTATCAATAAAAACGGAATTCAGAGAATCATTTCCCTGTCATTGACGGAAGAAGAGATGAAACAGTTTCATCATTCATGTGATACTCTTCGGGAAGGTTTCGAAGGTATTTTATAAAAAAACGATGGAAGAGAACAGAAAACAGAAAGCTGGTTTCCTGTTCTCTTCCGGGTCTATGGACCCTGATATGAGAATGAAATAAGTGGTTAAAATCTGAAGTTTTTGCTATTGTTTGTATATCAGTAAAAAAATCAAAAAAGCGTTGACAAACAGATTTTCCCATGCTATGATATACGAGGTTCAGCGATGAACGAGTAAAGATGCTGATGTGGCACAGGTGGTAGCGCACCTCATTGGTAGTGAGGAGGTCACGGGTCCGAGTCCCGTCATCAGCTCTGAAAACAAACGGGAAGTCTTAATAAAGAGGCTTCCCGTTTTTGTCATATGCTGAGGTTGAAAGAAGGACTTCTTTCGGTCTTGAGCTTGTGAATCAACCGGATATGCAGCATATCCCCTTGATTCAATTGGATACAAAAATGATGAAAAGGAGGTACATTGATATGGGGAAGAAAAAAAAGAAACGCAAAAGTCCCTGGGCCATATTCTTTCGGCCCATTAAAGTCATTCTTTTCGTATTTCTGGGAATTATGGTTTTGGGATGCCTGGCCGGCGGTGTTGTATTCTTAAAATATCAGAATGATATTATGGCCTGCAAAGAAAAGGCAGATGCCATTATGAGCAAAACGGTAAAGACTGATTTTTCCCAGCCCACGGATACGAGAATTTATGATTCTGCCGGAACTTTGATCGGAACTATCAATTCNNCCGATTTCAGGGATCAGCAAGAACCTTCAAAATGCTTATATTGCCCAGGAGGACAGAAGGTTTTATAAGCATCATGGCATCGACTACAAGGGGTTATTGCGTGCAGGTGTCGTATACTTAAAAAACAAAGGGACAGCCACCCAGGGAGGAAGCACCATCACCCAGCAGGTTATTAAGAATACCTATCTGACCCAGGAAAGAACTATACAGAGAAAGCTGACCGAATTTTTTGCAGCGCCCCGCATGGAGGATAAGTATTCCAAGTCAGACATCCTGGAATTTTACTGCAACACCAATTTCTTTGCGAACCGGTGCTATGGTGTATCTGAGGCCAGCCGCTATTATTTTGATAAGGAAGCAAAGGATTTGTCTGTCTGGGAGGCGGCCACCCTGGCGGGCATCAGCAATAATCCGTCAAGGTATGATCCGGTGGCCCATCCGGAAACCTCAAAATGGAAGAGGAACCAGATCATCGACAATATGGCTATCTGTAAGTATATTACGGAAGAGGAAAAGGAGAATGCCAAGGCGCAGCCCTTGACGGTTGCTAAGATCTATGAGCCGGGAACAAAGGAAAATTATCTGACAAGCTATGCCATACACTGCGCTGCCCTGGAATTAATGAAAAATGAGGAGTTTGTTTTTCAGTATGTATTTGGCAACCAGGCCTCTTATGATTCTTATAAGGAACAGTATCAGGAACTTTATCAGGCGAAGAGCGATATGATCCGGAACGGAGGCTTTGAAATACATACAAGCCTGGAATCGTCTATCCAGAACTCCTTGCAGGAGACCATTGACAACCGGCTGAAAGGCTTTAAGGATCTGCAGGAAAATGGAAAATTTGCCTTACAGGGTGCGGCGGTATGCATTGACAACGATACCGGATATGTGGTAGCCATTGTGGGCGGCCGGGGTACGGATGATGAGTACAACCGGGGATTTTTAAGCAAGCGCCAGCCGGGGTCTACCATAAAACCGCTGATCGACTATGCTCCCGCCTTTGAAACCGGATATTATTATCCTTCCAGGCTGGTGAATGACCATCTGTTTGATAAAGGGCCCAAGAACAGCGGCGGAAATTATTATGGCAATGTTTCCGTGAGAGATGCATTGAACCGAAGCCTTAATACGGTGGCCTGGCAGGTTCTGGGAGACATCGGTGTTGACAAAGGCATCGGCTATCTGGGAAAGATGCATTTTGCAGGCATAAGCTATCTGGATAACGGAAACAGCAGTATGAGCATCGGAGGCTTTACCGAAGGTGCCAGAGTAGTAGATATGGCAAAAGGATATTCGGTCCTGGCAAACAAAGGGATGTACAGCAATAAGACCTGTATCGTCAGCATAGAAAGCCAGTATGACGGTGAGGTATATAATGGAAACCAGGCGGATGAGAGAATATTTACGGAAGATACTGCTTACATGATCACCGACGTGTTAAAGGGTACGCTGGATAAGCCTTACGGAACAGGCTATGGCCTGGGACTTGGCATTCCGGCTGCCGGAAAGACAGGAACCACCAACAGCAATAAGGACACCTGGTTCTGCGGGTATACAAAACATTACACCACGGCTGTCTGGGTAGGTTACGACACTCCAAAGGCCATGCCCGGAGTTTATGGAAAAACCTATTCAGGAAAGATCTGGCAGGACTTCATGACCGGGATAAACAACGGACTTCCGGTTCTGGATTGGGATATGCCTGCAACGGTCTCTCTTTGGAATGTAAATTCCACAGGGGAGAAAACCGATGCCGAAACAGGGAGGAAGGATTTGTTTTCCTCTGTAGCAGAGTCAGCGGCAAAAGCTAATGGAAGTAAATGGAAGGCAGAGGAAGAGCGTAAAAAGCTGGAGGCCCAGTCCCAAAGAGATCTAGAGGCTTCCCAGCAAGCCAGGCAGGCGGTGGATCAGACGGTTTCTTCTCTCCAGTCCCTGATCGGGGAAATCTCTGCCCTGGGGCACAGGGACAGCTTCACAGAGGAAAAGATAAGTACCGCTTACAGCCTTTTAGACCAGTTGGCTGGCACCGAATATTATGATGGATTAAAGACGCAGCTGGATGAGGCAGCAAACCGCGCCGCATCCCTGCCCATACAGGAAGATTCTTCGGGAAAACCCCAGGAGATCGGTCCGGGAGTCACAAAGCCAAAAGAGACGGTTCCGCCTGTTTTCCCGGGAGATATAGATTCGGATGAGGAAAATGGTCATGTCTTTAGTCCGGCAGGCCCTGATTCTGGAGTGGAAGCGGTAGGGCCAGGTATGGATTAATAGAGAAAAAAGGGTTAGGGGTTGCATTTTATGATGGCAGCTGTTATCCTTAATTGAGAAAATCATTTAGGAAAGGAAGTGAATCAGAGTGGAAGGTCGAAGTCAGAAGATGGAAGCAGACAGTGATCATAGGCGTATGGCAGTGAGGGCAGAATCCTGTACTTCGGGTCTGCTCTGGTCTCGCTGCCGTTAACAGAGTACGGTTCTCTGCGTTTATGATAGCCATGAATTNNCTGGTTCTGTAATTGTGGCTATTTTGCGTTGTAGGAAACTGCCTGCAATGCAGAATTTGTTTTGCTTCCATATAGCCGCGACGGAAAAACAAGTTCATGTGGAGGAAGAGTGAAATGCAGGAGAGTTACAATATGGAAGAGCTGATGGGTCTTGCAGACAGCCGTCAGTTCCGAAAGCTTAAGGATATGNNTCCCAAGGAGATGGCCAGTGATGTGTTCGCATGTCTGGAGGTGGACAAGCAGGAACACATTATAAACAGCATGACTGATCACGAACTGGGAACAATAGTAGAAGATTTATTTGTGGATGATGCGGTGGACATGCTGGAGGAGCTGCCTGCCAGCGTGGTAAAAAGGGTTCTGCGGAATGCGACCACTGACACCAGAAAGCTGATCAACCAGTTTTTAAACTATCCGGAAAACAGCGCCGGAAGCATCATGACGGCTGAGTATGTGGGGCTTAAGAAG
>DJBG01000126.1:0-2487 GCA_002429965.1 Hungatella sp. UBA5982 | reverse complement strand
GACCATGACTGTGGCCCAGGCCTTTGACTATATCAGGAAGCATGGAGTGGATAAGGAAACCATTTACACCTGCTATGTGATGGATGCAACAAGAAGGCTGGAGGGAGTGGTCACGGTCAAGGATTTATTAATGAATCCCTACGAGGTAGCCATCGGCGACATCATGGATGCCCATGTGATAAAGGCGGTCACAACGGAGGATCAGGAAGCCGTGGCGGACAGCTTTCGGAAATACGGTCTTTTAAGCCTTCCGGTGGTGGATCACGAAGACCGCCTGGTAGGCATCGTTACCGTTGATGACGTAGTGGAGGTTATGGAACAGGAGGCCACAGAGGATTTTGAGAAAATGGCAGCCATGATCCCAAGTGAAAAACCCTATTTAAAAACCAGCGTGTTCCAGCTGGCGAAAAACAGGATTATGTGGCTTCTGGTACTGATGATCAGCAGTATGGTGACCGGCGGGATCCTGGCCAGATATGAATCGGCCTTTGCGTTGATTCCTTTGCTCGTGACCTTTATCCCCATGCTTACGGATACAGGCGGCAACGCAGGTAGCCAGAGCAGCACCATGATCATCAGAGGGATGGCTGTGGGAGAGATTGGAACAAAAGATGTTTTCCGTGTGTTATTTAAAGAATTAAAGGTAGCCATCCTTGTAGGACTGATTCTGGGGCTTGTGAATTATGTCCGTCTGATCATCCTTTATCCCGGGCAGGAGATGCTTTGCCTGACGGTGATGCTCAGCCTTTTGATCACAGTTATCGTGGCAAAGACCATTGGAGGAATTCTTCCCATTGCTGCCAAGGTGTTCCACATGGACCCGGCAATCATGGCGGCCCCTCTCATTACCACAATCGTGGATGCGGTCAGCCTTATCATATATTTTAAGCTGGCCTGCAGGCTCCTGGGATTATAATTGCTTTGGAAATTTCCGCTAAATCATTGTTTTTTCCAATGGTTCGTTATATAATGAACTACGTGGCTTTGGCGTGACTTCCATTAACCGGCCCATTACGAGAAAGAAGATATAGGAGTGTGTTCACAATGAGTAAAATAAGAACAAGATACGCACCAAGTCCTACGGGCCGTATGCACGTAGGGAATTTAAGAACTGCATTGTATGCTTACCTGATTGCAAAACATGAAGGCGGTGATTTCCTTCTCCGCATTGAAGATACGGATCAGGAGCGTTTTGTGGAAGGTGCTGTCGAGATTATTTATAGAACTTTAAAAGAGACAGGGCTGAACCATGACGAAGGCCCGGACAAGGATGGCGGCGTAGGCCCCTATGTACAGAGTGAGCGCCAGGCCTCCGGAATTTATTTAGAATACGCGAAAAAGCTTGTAGAAAAAGGGGAAGCTTATTACTGCTTCTGTACCCAGGAAAGGCTGGATTCCCTTAAAAAGACTGTGGATGGCCAGGAGATCATGACTTATGATAAGCACTGCCTCCATCTTTCCAAAGAAGAGGTAGAAGCCAATTTAGCGGCAGGTCAGCCTTATGTTATCCGCCAGAACAATCCTACAGAAGGAACAACTGCTTTCCATGATGAGATATACGGCGACATTTCCGTGGACAACTCGGAGTTAGATGATATGGTCTTAATCAAATCCGACGGATTCCCCACTTATAATTTTGCAAACGTGGTAGATGATCATCTCATGGGAATTACCCATGTAGTGAGAGGAAACGAATACTTATCCTCTTCCCCGAAATATAACCGTCTTTATGCCGCATTTGGCTGGGACGTTCCGGTATATGTACACTGTCCGCTGATCACCAACGAGGAGCACAAGAAGCTGAGTAAGAGAAGCGGCCATTCCTCTTATGAAGACCTGATCATGCAGGGCTTCATTTCCGAAGCTGTTGTGAATTACGTTGCTCTTTTGGGCTGGTCCCCTGTGGGCAACCAGGAGATTTTCTCCCTGGATGATCTGATTAAAGAATTTGACTTCCTCAATATCAGCAAATCCCCTGCAGTTTTCGACATGACCAAGCTGCGTTGGATGAACAGCGAATATATGAAATCTATGGACTTTGAAAGTTTCTACCAATTGGCGGAGCCTTATCTGAAGGCAGTTATTAAGAAAGATCTGGACTTAAAGATGATTGCGGCCATGGTTAAAACAAGAATCGAAGTTTTTCCGGACATTGCAGAACACATTGACTTTTTTGAGACTTTGCCGGAATACGATACTGCCATGTACACCAATAAGAAGATGAAGACAGGCAGCGAAACCTCTCTTGACCTATTGCAGGATGTGCTTCCAATTCTGGAAGCTCAAGAGGATTACAGCAATGGTGCGCTGTATGAAACGCTTTCAAAGTATGTTTCCGAAAAGGAGTATAAAACCGGTTTTGTTATGTGGCCCATCCGCACCGCGGTTTCAGGAAAGCAGATGACCCCCGCAGGCGCTACCGAGATTATGGAGATCCTTGGAAAAGAAGAAACCCTTAGGAGAATTAGAAAGGGAATCGAACTTTTA
>DJBG01000123.1:55071-100562 GCA_002429965.1 Hungatella sp. UBA5982 | reverse complement strand
TTGTATTTAAAAATAAATATAGTTATTATGTATTTCGTAAGGCGGTGCACACGCAAAACATGAAAGATAAGGAGTATAAGAATTATGAAGGCTCATAATGTTGTAATCGTTGGCGGAGGCAGCATTCGTAATCCGGAATTAATGGCAATGCTGGCTTCCCAGAAAGAGAAATTTCCAATTAAACGCCTTGTGTTATATGATATTGAAGCAGACCGTCAGGAGATTGTCGGAAAGTACGGTGAGATTCTGATGCGGGAATATTATCCGGAACTTGAAACCTTTTTGTATACCACAGACCCGGCGGTGGCATTTGAGGGTGTGGATTTTGCGCTGGTGCAGATTCGTGCAGGAAAGATCGCCATGCGGGAGAAGGATGAGAAGATTCCGTTAAAACACGGCTGTGTGGGACAGGAGACCTGTGGTGCCGGCGGTTTTGCATACGGACTGCGGAGCGTTCCGGCCATTATTGATCTGGTAAAGACCATCCGCAAATACTCCCCGGAAGCGTGGATTTTGAATTACTCCAACCCGGCGGCAATTGTTGCCGAGGCGACCAAGCGGGTATTCCCGGCCGATCACCGGATTCTCAATATCTGTGATATGCCGATTGCGATCATGGATCGGTATGGAGAGTTAATGGGANNATGTACTCGTCTGGATTTTGAACCGAGATACTTTGGCCTTAACCACTTTGGCTGGTTTACCCATGTGTATGACAAGAAGACGGGCGTGGACTTAGCACCGGCGATTAAGGAAAAACTTCTTTCCGGCCATATGTTCGGCAAGGGCAATGAGGAGCATGTGATGGAGCAGTCCTGGCTGGAGACCTACAATTTTATGGCCCAGATGTTAAGGGATTACCCGGAATATCTTCCAAATACGTACTTAAAATATTATCTCTATCCGGACCATGTGGTGGAAACTTCGGATCCCAACTATACTCGCGCCAACGAGATTATGGACGGCAAGGAGNNTCATTAAGCTGGGTAAGATCAAGGGAACGCCATATGAACTGGGAAGCGAGAGAAATGTTCATGCCAGCTATATTGTGGAACTGGCAATCAGCATTTTAAACAATGAGAACAACATCTTCCTGATCATTGTGAAGAACAACGGAATTATTCCGAATATTGATCCTGATATGATGGTAGAGGTTGCCTGCCGGGTGGGTAGCAACGGTGCGGAAGCCCTGGCCATGGAGCCGGTTGGTACATTCTACAAGGGGATGATGGAGAACCAGTATGCTTATGAGAAACTGACAGTGGATGGCTTATTGGAAAAGGATATGACGAAACTGCTCCAGGCATTGGCCCTAAACCGGACTGTCGTGGATACGGATACGGCAAAAAAGATTTTAGATGATTTAATTGAAGCAAATGTTGATTTTTGGGGGTCTGAATTTACTAGTGGAAAAAATAACTAACGAATAGGAGGGGGTCCTATGTTTCAAAAAGCAATGGAAAAAGTCCAGCGGTTTGGCGGGGCAATGTATACGCCGGTGCTTTTACTAACGTTTGCTGGTATTATGGTAGGCTTTTCAACAGTTTTTCAAAATCCAATGATTATGGGGAGTTTGGCGGAGCCTGGCACTAACTGGCTCAAGTTCTGGGTTACCATCCGGGCCGGTGCGGATGCGGTGCNNTTGCCGTTTCTGTTTCTGATTGGATTGCCTATTGGACTGGCTAAGAAGGAGAATGCCAGGTGCTGTCTGGAAGCATTCGTGCTGTATATGACTTTTAATCTGTTTATCGGAAGCATCCTCACCAACTGGGGAGATGTGTTTGGTGTGGATTTTTCCGCCCAGGTTGGCGGTGTCAGCGGTCTGGCTATGATTGGCGGGATTAAGA
Source organism: Hungatella sp. UBA5982 (assembly GCA_002429965.1). Classification (GTDB taxonomy): domain Bacteria; phylum Bacillota; class Clostridia; order Lachnospirales; family Lachnospiraceae; genus Lacrimispora. Next base: position 98,715 of record DJBG01000123.1, on the reverse strand, counting down.
CTCTGGATACTGGCATGGTAGGAGCCTTAATTGTATCGGGAATCGTGGTGTGGCTGCACAATCGTTATTTTGATACAAGCCTGCCGGAATGGCTGGGAGTGTTCCGAGGATCCAGCTTTATCTGTGCCATTGGATTCTTTATGATGCTTGTAGTGTCCTTTGTGTTCTGTATGATTTGGCCGCAGATTCAGCATGTGATTGCGACCTTCCAGTATTTTATGAAGGAAACCGGAAGTCTTGGGGTCGGTGTGTATGCCTTCTGTGAGCGTATTTTGATTCCCACCGGCCTGCATCACTTTATTTACTCGCCGTTTTTGTATGATGCGGCGGCAGTGGAAGGCGGAATCCGGGCATACTGGGCTGACCATTTGATTGAATTTTCTCAAGTAACGGTTCCATTGAAGGATGTCTTTCCGGGTGGCGGATTCTCGCTGTTTGGTATGACTAAGGTGTTTGCTCCCATCGGAATTGCGCTGGCATTTTATACCACGGCCAAACCTGAAAAGAAAAAAGATGTTATGGCACTGATGATCCCGGCGGTGCTGACCGGTATGTTTGCCGGTATTACGGAGCCGCTGGAGTTTACCTTCCTGTTTATTGCACCGCCTTTGTTTTTGGTACATGCCCTGTTGGCGGCGGTTATGAATGCGGTGACTTACTCGGTTGGTGTTGTTGGGGAGTTTAGTTCCGGGCTGTTAAACTGGCTGCCGCTGAACTGGCTGCCGCTGGGAGCCCACCAGTGGCCAATGTATGTGAAGCAGGTAATTGTTGGTCTGATCTTCTCCGGTTTGTGGTTTATCACTTTCCGGACCTTGATTCTGAAGTTTGATTTTAAGACGCCGGGGCGCGAGGATGAGGATAAAGTAAAGCTGATCAGTAAGAGAGAGTATAAGGCTTTGAAAGGGCAGAAGAACGCTTTTTCAGTGGATCAGCAGAAAGCGGCCGCTTTTCTTAAAGGTCTGGGGGGAGCGGACAATGTACTGGAAGTCAATAACTGTGCGACCAGGCTAAGGGTATCGGTGAAGAATGCCAGGCTTGTCGCTGACGATGGTTATTTTTCCGGTGCCGGAGCACNNATGCGGAGCGCATTTGAGGAGTATATCAGGGACGGGCTTCCTGCGGGGATCCTGGGACAGGAGATGGAAAAGAATGCTGGCGGAGAAGCCGTGACAGGTGAGAAGGGGAGGATTTTCAGTCCTCAGACCGGCCGGGTGGTTTCCATTGAAGAGGTGCCGGATGAAGTGTTTTCTAAGAAGCATCTTGGTGATGGGATTGCCGTTATTCCCGATGGGGATTTGGTAGTGTCCCCGGTGGATGGGGAAGTGATGTTTGTCGCTGAGACCTGTCATGCCTATGCCATTCGTACGGATGGCGGGGCGGAATTAATTGTTCATATTGGACTGGATACGGTTCATTTGAAGGGGAGCGGATTCCGGCCAATGGTGCAGCAGGGAGAACGGGTGAAGGTTGGGACCCCGTTGTGCCAGGTGGATCGTCAGGTGGTGAATCCGGATGGCGGGACGTTTTATACCCCGGTGGTGATTACAAATTCTAAGGCGCTGCGGTTTATGAAGGTGTATACCGGGGATGCAGTGGCGGGAGAGACTTGTGTTGTGGAGTATGAGATCTAAGGGGCAGCAGAAGGGGATACAGGATCGGACGCATCTGGCATAGGAGTATATCTCCTGGTCACCGGCACTGCTGTTTCCAAGATTTACGAAAGGGGATTGTGTAGGATGAATCCGGCCTTGTGGGCAAGATTTTATCCCGCGCAATCCCCTTTCGCCAGCCTAAGAGAGAAAAGGAAAATGTATGGAGGCCGATATGGATTTTGTATTAATGTTTGCAGCCCGAATCCTTATTTTACTGGGCGGAGTTTTTTTGAGGAGGAAAGGTTTTTTTGAGGAAGGGGATTATCGGGTGATTAGCCGGATTGTAGTTAATATGACACTTCCGGCGGCGGTGGTTCATGCGTTTTCTGATTTTGAGAAGAGTGGGGAGATGCTGTTTGTGGTTCTGGCAGGGATAGTTTTTAGCTCTCTTCCAGGGATGATTAGTTTACTGTTTAAAAAACGGAAGGATAAGGGGGTGCGGGCATTTTTTGCGCTGGGAGCCTCGGGGTATAGTATTGGGAGCTTTGCCATGCCGTTAATACAGACGTTTTATGAATCCTCGAGTGCGATTGTCTGTATGTTTGATATTGGAAATGCGGTTGTGGTGACGGGAGGGGCCTATGCGCTTACCTCCGCAGTGCTTCAGACCGGAACAGAGGGGCGGGAGACGCCGGGGAGTATTTTAAAGAAGCTGTGTTCCTCTGTTCCATTTGATACTTATGTTCTGATGTTTCTTTTGGTCTGTTTAAATGTCCGGGTGTCAGATGTAGTTTTGAAGCTGACGGCCCCGGTTGCCGCGGCAAATAAATTTCTTGCTATGCTGATGATTGGGATGATGATCAAGCCGGTTTCATTTCGATCTGGACTGAAAGAGGTGATTTGGTTGGTGATTTATCGCGCTTTGCTGGGAATCTTGTTTGCTGTGGTGATTTTTTTTGCTGCACCCTTTTCCCTTGAGATTCGGAAGATCTTGACGGTCCTTGTGTTTGCTCCTATAAGTATCTTTGCTCCTGTTTATACGGAAAAGGCCGGCGGAGACGGAGGTTTAGCTGGGGTGGCCAGTTCGGTTTCAGTATTTACCGGATTGGTTTTTATGCTTGTTGTGATGTTCCTTGAGACGTTGCTGGCCGGACAGTAAGGCACCGTTATAATAATCGTAAATAGGATGTATGCTGAGTGATCTGCCTGGTGGTGTAACAGGCGGTAGGAGAACGAAACATCTACCGCCTGTTTGATTGCGTAATTCAAGATGTCATGGGCTGGTAGTTCCTATTTATGATATTTTCCAGTACATTCTATGATATCAATCTCAATTAAAGCAGTACCCTTAATCATGTTATCAGGAAGCTCTTTTCCTGCAAATTGCGGCGTATATTTCTCAACCAGTTTATTTAGCACTTCACGTTTATAAGCCAAGTCCGTAATCAACGAAGCATTTCCGGTAATCACAACACTGTTGTACTCAGCCTCAGTGTCACAGGCATTCTCTATATTGTCAGTCAAGAGACCGAACAACTCATCAACCTCAAAGCATACTTTGGAATTTCGATTTATATTATCGATTTTCTGCCCCTTTGGAAGACCATGCATATAAATTTTGTCATTGTAGTAAACGAAATGCATGGCAATGACATATGGATAACCATTCTCATTGACGGTAGCGAATCGCCCAGTATCTGCACGATGAAGCAACTCGTTAATCTGTTCCAGTGTTAATTGAAATTTCTTCATTCTGTATTGCATAATTTCCTCNNAATTTCCTCAACCTCCTAATTGTGTAAATATGATTTTTATTCAAGATATATATTCTTGATGGACAATCAAACGTATTATATCACACAAGTGTACCTGTAAAAAGATACACTTATGTGATATAATATAGGATACACTTTACTATAAGGATGGTTAAAATTCGATGATTTATATTCAGGAAAATTCAGATGAGCCAATGTATCTTCAGATCTATCGTCAGATCAAAGAAGATATTATACAAGGAAATATTGTAAATGGAGAACGTCTTCCAGGTATTCGCACACTTGCCGGAACATTGGGGATTGCGCTTAATACTGTCAGCCGGGCTTATGCCCAGCTGGCTGTGGAGGGATATATTCACGCGAAACATGGTTCGGGATTTTTCGTTATAGATACCTCAAATAAGGTTACGGAGAGGAATTATATACTACAGGATACAAACGCTTTATCTGTCGAAAGATCAGAACTGAAGCAGCCTGTTTGTCTATATGATTTCCAGTACGGCGGGCTTCCTTATGAACAATTTCCTTTTAAGCTATGGCGAAAATATACTTCCCAAATTCTCTTATCACCACAAAAAGATGTAGTTAATCAATACCCGGATAAGCAGGGGGATCTCTTGTTAAGACAAGAGATCAAAAAATATCTGCACAGGTCAAGAGGGATCGTATGTTGTGAGGAACAGATTATCGTAGGCTCTGGACTGCACTATTCACTGGATATTTTGTGCAAGATTTTGCGTAAACAAAACAATGTGATTGCCATGGAAAACCCTGGTTATAATGGGGCACGTGATGTATTTATTAACAACAATTATAATCTTTATCCGATTCCGGCTGGTAAAGATGGACTTAACCTCTCATCCATTCACCATTCAGGCGCATGTGCAGCCTATGTAACACCTTCACATCAATTTCCTTACGGAACCGTGATGCCAATATTTCAGCGTAAGGAACTCCTCAATTGGGCAATTGCTAACGATGCGTATGTCATTGAGGATGATTATGACAGTGAACTAAGATATGATGCCAATCCGGTGCCGGCGCTCCATTCACTGGACATTGACGACCGTACCATCTATATCGGAACTTTTTCAAAATCCCTTTCTCCTTCTATGCGGGTGAACTATATGGTGCTGCCAGTACGATTGCTTTCAAGATATTATAGTCTGTTCCGTTCCTACAATTCTCCTGTATCTTGGTTGACGCAACGTGTATTAGCCGCATATATGAGGGATGGAAACTATGAGCGTCATGTACGAAAGATGTGCCTCACTTATAAAAGACGGCATGATGTGTTAGTGCAGGAGGCAACGAAAATGTTTGGCAGCAAAGTAATCTTATATGGCCGTGGGGCAGGGTTGCATTTTATTTTAGAGTTCCCGGATGGTGAAGAACAGGAATGGCTTATTAAACAGGCAGAAAAAGCCGGAGTTAAAGTATACCCCATGATTCCATTCTGGAATGAGAGGAAGGACTGTCCCCAAAACCTTATATTTATAGGATACAGCTTACTGGGTGAACAACAGATACGAAAAGGCATTGCGTTGCTGCAATCCGCATGGTTCAGCACTGGTCCGTGACAAAGCTCACTGAATTACAATAAAAAATTCATATTTTACTTGACAACAGCGTCCTGCAAGTATAATCTTATTAAAGACTACATTTGTAGGAAGGTGGTAATGAATTGAAAAACAGCAATTGTAAAATATCCAATGCAGAATGGCTGGTTATGAAGGTACTGTGGAATGAATCCCCCCAAACAACCACACGTATTATAGAAGCCTTAAGCGAGGAAGCAGACTGGAAGTCCAAAACAATCCACACGCTGATTGCCAGGCTGGTAAAAAAAGGTGCCCTGGGTGTTGATAAGAATTCCGGCCAGCATACCTTTTATCCTCTTATTACCAGAGAAGAATGCATTCAGGAAGAAACCGGCTCTTTCGTTCAAAAAATATATGAAGGTTCCATCTATAATTTGGTGGCAAATTTTATTCATGATGAAAAGATGTCCGTAAAAGAGATGGAAGATTTAAAAAAGCTTTTGGATGATAAATTGAATTAAGGAAAGCAGGTGGCCAAGATCAATCTCATTACCATATTTAAGGGTGTCGTTTTACTGTCAATGATGGGAACTCTTCCGGCAATCGGAATCCTTCTTTTTAAGGGGATATTAAAAGACAGACTCAGCGCCAGACTGCAATATTATATCTGGTTCCTTCTGATACTGCGGCTCATCATTCCCTTTACCATTGAGAGCCCATCCCATTTCTTTACAAATGAACCAGTACCTGAACATGCAATCATTAGCGCTCAACTGCCGGAGTCCTCAAACGATAAGACTAATGTGAAAAAGAATCCCGGTAACGATACTGCTCATACTTTTTCAGTCCCGTTACCAGATTTTAATAAAGTCAGCTCTGTTTTTACACCAGAACACTTTGCATCTATTTGGCTGATCGTTATGATAGGTATTTATATTTACATAATGCTTGTGAATGCCGTGTTTGCCCTCAGGCTGCGCCAATGTATTCCCTGCACGCAACCTGAAATTCATGCCATTGTAAACCGCTGTAAAAACAAGCTGCACATAACAGGTAAAGTAACGATTCTTTCCGGCAGCCGCATAAAATCTCCTATGGTTTGGGGCATCTTTCACCCCAGAATCATTATTCCCGGGAACATGATTCCGGGCCTTACGCAGGAAGAGCTCAGCTATATCCTGTTACATGAGCTTGCCCATGTCAAACGAAAGGATTTGTGCATTCATATCATAACAATGGTTATACAGGGAATTTACTGGTTTAACCCGGTAATATGGTATTCCATGTATAGAATGAAAGAGGATTGCGAGCTGTCCTGCGATGCTTCCGTCCTTAGCATACTTGCGGAAGAAGAATACAAAAAATATGGATTAACCATATTGAGTGTTATGAAAAAAGCAAATGATCCACAACCGGTTCCGGGAACCGCAGGATTTGCAGTCAGAAAGAATAAAAGGAGAATTATTATGATTACACAATACAAAAAAACATCTGCTAAATGGGCTGTAATAACTTTGCTTTGCCTTATCTTGTTAACAGGCTGTTCAAGTTTGTCCGGTTCTGCCCCCGGCACGAATCCGCAAAATACAACCGAAACGGAAAATGATTCAAAGGACGGTCCGGATTCTGCCACGCCTTCTTCGGATACCGAAGCCATCTCTTTTGAAACATATTTTGATTTATTGGGTTCAAGTAAACAGGATCTGACAAATGGTATAAGTGAGAAGCCGGAATCAGTCGATGAAGGTGGTTTGGAATTTAAAGAGACTGGAATTCGAGTGTGGTTTAATACGGATACCGGTATTGTCAACCAGATATTTACCCAGCGGGATGATTTGGATTTCAAAGGTGCTAAAATCGGTGATAAAACAGAAAGCTTTCATAATGCTTTTGGGAAGCCGGTCAGTGATAAAAACGGTGACATGCATTTTAAATATGAAAACGGGTACATATCGGTTATTTATGATACACAGACCGGCATCACCTATGCCGTATATCTGTTGAGTGAAGATTTTTAGGATAATGCCATTATTACATAACGTCAGGCATGACATTAAGCGGAAAGAAATAACAAGATTAAATTGTTTATTCAGCCTTATAAAAGGCTTTAATAGAAAGGAGAAATTAAAATGAATGATTTTATGGATTTATGCCTTCGCAGGCAAAGCTGCAGAAATTTTAAAGATCAATCGGTAGATCATGAAAAGCTGGTCAAATGTGTTGAGGCGGCCCACCTGGCACCTTCCGGCTGTAATGGTCAGCCCTGGAGTTTTGTGGTAGTCGAGAATCCAGAACTTATGGAAAAGGTAGCAGAATCTGCACAGCAGCTTGGATCAAATGGGTTTGCTTCCAAAGCACGGGCATTTTTTGTTGTAGTTGAAGAACACGCAAATTTAATGCCCCATGTTAAAAGCCTTGTAGACAGCCAGTATTTTGCTCCCGGCGATATTGGAGCGGCAATTGCCTATCTTTGCCTGGAAGCCGAATCACAGGGAATCGGTACTTGCATATTGGGAATGTTTGATAGAGAAAAGGTTGCTGCGCTTTTGAATATCCCGAAGGAAAAGCATATATGCGGGTTAATTGCAGCCGGATATCCAGCAGATCAGACGGTACGGAAGAAATCCCGTAAATCAATGGAGGAAATTGTCCGGTTTGTTTAAACAACCAGTGCCTTAGCAGAACAGGAGAATTCCTCTGCACCAATATAACTTCATATAAAGGATCATAAAAGTCGGTATTTTGCCAGTGGCACTGTACTGGCTTTTTTTTTTACAAAGGAATCAGAGAGACCTTTCTTAGGGAAGTTTTTCAGATCCTCTTATTTTCTTAACATCTTCTTTATGCGTATTTCTTTTATAATTAATACAAATGTATAAATTAATGATAAAAAAGGAGAAATATATGTTAGAAAATTGTGCTTTTACAATCAATTCCCAAAGAAAAATGTCCATTTCTTATGAATCAAAACTATTGAATATAAAATATGTAGAGAAAACCCAATACCAGATATAATTGTTAATTCAAATGGCTGCATAATAGAGTAACAATACAAATTTTAGGAGATGATCGTTATTAATTACATAACTAACATAATAAGCAACATAACAATATCGGAAATAGTAATGATAATTTTAGCACTTGCCCTTGCTTATATGGCTGTGGAAAAAAGGTATGAGCCCTTGCTTCTTCTTCCATTGGCATTTGGAATGCTTATTGCTAATATATCAAATGCGGGTCTATCCTCTTATGATGAAGGTGGACTGATTTATTATTTATATAAGGGCATTGAGCTTGGGATCTATCCTCCCATGATTTTTATCTGTATTGGTGCAATGACAGATTTCAGTCCCTTAATATCATCACCTAAGACAGCATTAATTGGTCTTGGAGGTCAGGTTGGTATTTTTGCGGCGATGTTTGGGGCATTAGGTTTAGGACATGTAATTTCCTGTTTTATTCCCGATTTTGTAAACTTCACCATGCAGGAAGCGGCAGCAATCGGAGTAATANNCGACTTCCATTTATATCACAAAGCAGCTGGCAAGTCATCTGCTTCCGACGATTACGATCGCAGCGTATTCCTATATGGCTTTGGTTCCTCTCATTCAGCCGCCGATCATGAGAGCACTTACTACCCATAAGGAAAGAATGGTAATTATGCCTATTCCGAAAGAGGTGTCCAGGAGAAAGAAACTTCTTTTTCCTATTGTAACTACTTTGTTAGTTCTAATCTTCGTACCTTCAGCTGCAACGCTGATAGCAATGCTGATGCTTGGTAATCTTATCAGAGAGAGCGGCGTGGCAGAAAGGTTAGTCAGAATGCTTGAGGGGGATTTGCTGAATCTGCTTACCTTATTAATTGGTTTATCCATTGGAGGAAGCGCAACGGCTGAGAGGGTATTAAATATTAAAACGCTTTTTATTATTATCTTAGGCTTATTTGCATTTATAATGGGAACGGCCGGAGGCGTATTGGTAGCAAAAATTTTATGCAAATTGACAGGAGGAAAGGTGAACCCCCTCATTGGAAATGCAGGAGTATCTGCGATGCCAATGGCTGCCAGAATATCTCAAAGATTAGGTCATGAATACAATCCGTCAAACCATCTTTTAATGCATGCAATGGGACCTATTGTTGCTAGTACCATAGGTTCAGCAATTATAGCAGGAATTTTTATTTCCATGTTTGGATAATGAAATATTTATAGCAGGTACAGCTAAAATAATGATATAATAATAATTGCATGAAGATGAAAGATGATTCTGTGCATTGAATAAATAATATACGAAGAAGTGTAGGGTGAGTTGAGTTGAATAAGAAAAGGGTTAAAAATATTATTTTCTCTTTCTGTATTCTTTGCGGTACATTGCTTATCTGCGAAGTTCTTTACCGTAATAATTTTGGATATCAAAATATAAATATTGTGATGGCAATGGCAATATTTATTATTACAGCTGTTACAGAAGGATATATTTATGGGGTTTCTTCAGCAATAATAGGAGTATTTACTTATGATTTTCTGATAACTTCACCAAGATTTGGTTTTAGTTTTACTGTAAACTTTCCAGTGACTCTTATTGTACTGCTGCTTGTTGTTTTCACCAGCAGTATTATTACTACCAGCATTAAGGCACAGGCAGAACAAGCCAGGCAGAAGTGTCAGCATGCGGAATTGCTATACAGTATTAACAGGAAGCTTCTTTCTACAAGGGATCTGCACACGATTATAAGATACTCTATGGACTACTTAAAGGATGGGCTAATGCATTCTGTAGCCTTTTTTGAGGACATCAAGCCAGATGGAAAGTTGAATCCTTATTTCGTATATGTAAAAGATGATGTAGGGATTGAGTATTTTATAAAAGAGGAAATTTTTTACTTCGTAAGGCTTGCTGCGGATAAACAGAAAGCTTTGGGTGATAAAGATTATGGCTACTTTTTGCCCATAATGACTCAGAACGTAACATATGGAGTATTTGCTTTTTCTTTTAAAGAAAAGGATTTGAGCAAGAAGCAAAGAATGTTTTTGGAATTAATAGCGGAGCAAACGGCTCAGGCATTTAGAATGTACCGTCTTGTGGCAGAACAGCAAGAGACTAAAGTGATGATGGAAACGGAAAAAGTGAAGAACAGCTTTTTAAGAAGTATATCTCACGATTTGAGAACACCGCTTACAAGTATTATAGGTGCCAGTTCTACCTTATTGGAAGAAGGAAATAAGATTCCTTATGAGGTACAGGCAAAACTGGCAGAGGGTATTCAAAATGATTCCCAATGGCTTTTAAATATGATTGAAAACATATTGTCCATTACAAAGGTTCAGAATAATGGTATGGTGATTGATAAATCAGAAGAAATCGTTGAAGAGGTTATAGAAGGGGTCATCTTAACTTTCCGCAAGCGCTTTCCTAATACCAAAATCACGGTAAATCAGCCTGATAATGTAATTTTACTTCCCATAGATATTATGCTGATCTCTCAAGTCCTTACGAATATTCTGGAAAATACTCAAAGACATGCTGGGGGCCAAAGGTCGGATGTGACAATAGAAGTAAAAGAAGAGGATGATTTTGTGAGATTTTTAATAGCAGATACAGGCCCGGGAATAGATCCAAAGATTCTTCCTATGCTATTTAACTTTACGGTTACGCCGGAGAACCCCTATAAAGATTCAACGCGGAATTTGGGAATCGGACTCTCCATTTGTAAAACCATAATCAGAGCTCATGGAGGAGAGATATATGCAAATAACAGGCCGGAAGGCGGAGCACAATTTATGTTTACAATACCGCTTTGCAGTGAGAAATGATTTTTAAGATTGTTTGCGCCTGCGGCTCAGAGGATAGCTTACTAGAAAGGTGTTGCTATGGAAAATAAGCACGTTATAATGATAGTAGAGGATGAAGACGCAATCATCGAATTCGTTTCTGTTAAATTGGAATTACAAGGTTATAGGACATTGAAAGCCGTCAATGGGCAAGAAGCTATTTCCTTTGCCTCATCCCATTGTCCGGATTTAATTTTGTTGGATTTGGGGCTGCCGGATATGGATGGCATGGAAGTACTTAAGTCTATCAGAAGCTGGAGTATGGTTCCTGTGATTATTATATCGGCAAGGAATGAAGAGAAGTTCATTGTATCGGCTCTCGACAGCGGTGCAGATGACTATATTACAAAACCTTTTAACAATGCGATTCTAGTGGCAAGAATCGGAACGGCCTTGCGAAGAGGACATATATCGAAAATAAAGAGCAGCAAGGTGAACCAGCCCTTCCGTCTGGCAGATTTATATATTGATTATGATAAGAGAATCGTAACGGTAGACGGGAATACAGTGCATTTAACCCCAATTGAATACCGGATCATCGTCCTGCTCTCTCTGAATGCAGGGACTGTATTGACCCATGAATTTCTTTGCCGTGAACTTTGGGGGCCTTATGTGAACAAAAGCAAAGCCCTTCGGGTTAATGTTGCAAACCTGAGGAGGAAAATTGAAAAAGATACGGCTGATCCTCAATACATTTTAACAGAAATAGGAGTGGGGTACAGGCTGTTAGAAGACATATGACAGGCTGCAATTATCATATTCATTTGGGTACGACTTTGGTGTGAAGAAACGATAAAAGATATCTGAGGATGCAGGATCATAAAGCAACTAAAAAGTTAAAAAAGTAATTGCCGGTCATTTAAAGATTTTTTCTGCATAGTTTCCGGGGAAATACAAAAACTATCGACAGATAGGAGGTATCATTATGGCAAAAGCAGGTATGAGAAGACCGAGTCCTTATGATTCAAACAATCATGGAACGGAGAATCATGAGAAAATGCATCGTCCAAAGAATGAGCAGGCCCAGGTGCCGGAAATCCAGGGCGCTGCAAAAAATGGAAATGACAAAGCCGGTCCGATCAATGCTCCAAACTGGGCTAGAGATGATTACAAAACTGGAAATAAGCATGACGGTGTTTAATAAAAAGGGTGCCGCTTCGCAGCTATAGATTAGCTGTGAAGCGGCACCCCGCTTATTATGGAGTTTTAAACAGCTATTTTCTTAAGTAATCGATAACTCCCTGCCAGAGCATGCTTCCTGAGGGGTGATATTCTGCGTCGCACTGGGTTTTCGCTTTATCACTCATTTCTGTTATGTTATAGCCGTCTTTTAAAACGGAAAACTTTAAAACTCCCGGAGAAAGGGCATTATGCGGACAATCATAGATGCATTTCAAACACCACATACAATTGGATCCAAACTTTGGGACGCCGTTTTGGAGTCTAATGTTTTTAGCTGGACATTTTCTTTCGCATAGACCACATTGGGTACATGCTTTTGAGGCGCGGATAGATAAGCCGAAGATCTTTGCGCCAAAGTGCTCTGCTTTGCCAATAAATGCAAAAAATCGATCAGGAACCCGTGGCCTTGTAAGGTATATCTTTCCTGATAAAATCTCTGTGACGGTCTGGGTTACTTTCTGCGGAATGGCATTAAGCAACTGGAGATTTAATTGGTATTCCGCTTGAGAGGCAAAATTAGACGGCATCACAAACATTTTTTCATAGATCAGATGATACCCTTTTTTTACCAGCAAACGCTTACAATGAACGCGGCAGGCAGTATTGGGTGAAGTTTCGCCTCCGCCGGAAACTGAGATAACTGCGGCAGGTGTATTCTGGGTCTTAGGCAGATTCTTTGTCCAGTGTTCCATGATAGAAGCCAGCCTGAAGGCGTATACAGGAGAGAAGATGATCAACAGATCCGGTGCTTTTTCCTCATGATATGTATTGCAGCAGGATATATCAATCACATTTACATGGATTCCTGATTTTACAAATTGTGTTTCAAAGCAGGATACAATGGCTTTTGTGCCTCCAGTTCCGGAGAAATATGCTAATGTAACGGTTTTAACGGTGAGCTTTCTATCATTCATAAAAGTCTCCTGTGAAATGAAATCATGTACATGCGTCATTGTTGATTTTTAATTTGCTAGATTTACATTGTACCGGGAAAGCGTATTTCTTAAATGCTCATAATCTTGGGGTCCGCATTTTGACCAGTTGAAGAAATCTTTCCTGTGATGGGTAAGAATTTTGCAGCTCTTTGTATGGAAAACTTTTGTCAAATTCTTTTGCTTTAGCTTCGTCAATATCAAATATTGGGTCTTCAAAGAAACGGCCGGAACAATCAGACAATGCCCCCTCAGTCAGTTCAAGAGCCTGTAATGGAGCGGCATACATATTGTCCGGTGTACCAATTTTGTATGTCTCTGCCGCAGTAAAACCAAATCTACTGTAATAGGAGGGGTCACCATAAATTAGAATTGCCTTGTAGCCCAAATCCTTTGCAAGCTTTTTGGTATATTCGATGAGCAAGGTTCCGATCCCTTGCCCTTGAAACCCAGGCAAAACTGAAATTGGACCAAAGCTGATAACCGGATATTTCTCCCCGTTATCACACCGTATATTTGCCTTTGTATACATGATGTTTCCGACAAGTGTTTCATTTTCAGTGGCAACGATGTCCAGTTCTTTTATAAATGACTCTGATTCCCGCATCATGTGCACCAGATAGTGCTCATTACAGCCGGGTACATAATGATTCCAGAACGCTTCACGNNTTTATAAACAGCAAGCCGCTTTTCGTTAGAAAAAGCGGCAGCCAGAATCTCTGTATTAATTCTCTATTTATGTGGGATCTCATTCAGCGGCAGTTTTGTTTTTTGCAAAAGCACAGCGCCAAATGCCATGATAACAAAAAATACAATCAGATAAGCAACCGCAGCAATCCCATGAGCAAACCAGGCGGCAGTGATCATAAATATACAGCCTGCAAGGGATATGCAGGGCATAAGTATCCGGTTGTAAAAATTAAGCTCTTTCCCTTTTACCATGAACATAATAAAAATGGGGATGTACAGGGCATAAATTGTGATGATGGGCAATTCCGAAGAATCAAAGCTGAAGAACCCAAACCAATTGTCGGTTAAGTTTGCCCCGTAAAAATAAAATAACCAGACGCCGCAAAGAAACAACCCCATAATTGCGGAGTTAACAGGCATATTAGTCGCCGGATCCACCTGGCTGAAAATCCGGGGCTTAGGGCCAAGACCTCTTGCGGCAATGGAATAGATTCCCCGTGTACAGCCAAGCATCAGCCCGTTTAAGGTACCCAGGCATGAAATGATGACAAACACAAACAAGAGGGAACCGCCTGCCGATGTGAAAACTGTTTGGAATGCCAGCTTGGCGCCGGTTTCTCCGCCAGCCATCATCACTTCATTTTTAATCGTTCCGGCCAAACCAATGTAATACAGGATATAAACGGACATGGTAATAAATGTACCGGCAATCAAAGCCAGGGGGAGATTTCTCTTAGCATTTTTTAATTCTGCATTAATGCAGGTTGCAATGATCCAGCCTTCGTAGGCAAAGCTGGCGGCGACAACTGCCGTGAATAATCCGGTGGAAGTGCGTTGGGACACGTAATGGGTGAAATTATACATGGTCATACCACTTCGAAGCCCTACAAACGATCCGATAACTGCCATTAAAAATAGGGGGATCAGTTTAATGACTGTGGTGCTTACCTGGAATTTTCCTGCCAAAACAGGAGATAAAGCATTCATTGTAAAGCTTGAAATAAGGTAAAGGCAGGCAATGGTCATACATTCTCCGCCTGTAATGGAGAAGCCAAAAATGACGCAGGTGTACCGGGCGGAGACCCATGCCAGCACCGAGGTGATTGTAGGATAATAAATTGCCGCCATAATCCAGCCGACATAATAGGCATATTTTTTACCCATTGTTGCTTCCGCGTAATCCACCACCCCATTGATGTACTGGTATTTGGTAGCCATGACAGAAAAAGTGTAAGCACAGGAAATCATGATGATGCCGCCGATCACCCATGCCAGGATGCCCTCCTTTAAATTGCCTCCTGTTGCCGTAAGGATCTTTTCCGCCTTAAAAAACACGCCGCTTCCGATGACGATTCCTACAACCATTGCAATGGCTGTAAAAAGACCGTATTTCTTTTCTAATTTCGGTTCCATAATCTGACCAGTCCTATTCTTCTATAGGATTCCTTTTTCGTTATTCTTTCATCATCAAAGAAAATAGTTGCCATAAAGCCGGATTTGGTATTATTATGGCAACTATTTCTCGATGAAGAAACTTTTTTCATTCTATCATAAAGTTAGATATAATTCAGCAAGATTTTTCTTTTTTGGAAATTAATTTTGGTATATATAAATATTTGCAAACAGCTTCAATATGGCGGCCAGTGGAATATTCTAAGTTGGAAATTTCAAGCAATAATTAACCGTATTACAGACAGCAGCGGGGATTGACAGCAATGCCGGAGATAATGTATGATAAGTATCAAACATGGGGTCCGGGAAGTGATGGATCCCAATCCCCCAAGGCTGAACCTGCAAAGCCTTTGAGTGCCAGGGGAGCAAAAAAGGGTGAAAGGAGAGGAGCGTCATGGCTAAAATAAAAGAGTTTACTCTGGAAAATATTAAGGAAATCTGTGAATTTGGCAAGGCGATCTCGTCGCCTGTCCGGCTGGAGATCATAAAGCTGTTATACCAGGATAATTTTTCCATAAGCCAGATTGCGGAAACCCTCGATCTTCCCCAGTCCAGCGCCGCTTTTCATTTAAAGCTTCTTGAGGCAGCGGATTTGATCCGTATGGAAGAACAGCCGGGAAGCCATGGGACCATGAAGGTATGCAGCCGGAAACAGGATTATGCCAATCTTTGTTTTTTGCCAAGAAGCAGCCAGATTAATGAGGTATTAAGCGTTGAAATGCCTGTGGGCGCATTTGTAGACTGCAGCATTTTTCCCACCTGCGGCCTATACACGCCTTTTGGTGTGGTAGGAATGGAGGACAAGGTATACAGCTTTTATCTGCCGGAGCGGATGGATGCGGGTCTTTTATGGACCTCCAAAGGGCATGTGGAATACCGGTTTCCCAATCAGCTTCCTTCAGGGAAACGGCCGGTGCGGGTATCTTTCTGCATGGAGCTGTGTTCAGAAGCGCCCGGGTACGCGGAGGATTGGAAGTCCGACATCACTATGTGGGTAAACGGCGTAGAATGCGCGACCTGGTGCTGTCCCGGGGACTTCGGGTCCAGAAGAGGAAGATTAACGCCTTCCTTATGGCCCAATGGATCTACCCAATACGGTCTTTTGGTAAAATGGGAGATCAAGGGAGACGGAAGCTATATAAACGGAGAGAGGACTTCCAAGGTCTCGATCAATGACATCGGGCTATCGGAGAACGCCTTTATAAGCATGACCATTGGGAATAAAAAGAATGCAAAATATGAGGGCGGCTTTAATCTTTTTGGAAAGACCTTCGGGGATTATGCCCAGGATATTATTATGGAAATCGAATATTGATGATATATGACGAAAGGGTAAACAACTGTTTGGAGAATATGCATATTTTCCGGACAGTTGTTTTTTCGTTGCCTTGCGCCTTAAAGGGGAAGGGCTTGTATTATAACAGGGATTCTATTTTTCTAAATGAAAGAAAGAAATAATAAAACAGTAATACTGTTGTAAATAGAAAAAATATACAAATTATTATATAAATTGGAGAATAATATATTGACTTACACAACGAAAAGGTGTATTGTTGTTGTATTGAAACAGTATTACTGTTATTAGACGAGCCTTTATCAGGCAAAATACGACAGGCTGTTTTATGGTTTGCTCGGTAAATCAAACAAAACAAGGAGGTAATTATGAGAAAGGGCAAAAAATGGATGGCTGCATTAGGTGCAGCAGCACTGGTTATGGCGGCAATGTCAGGTTGTGGAAGCAGCACATCAACGCAGACAACTGCGGGCACCCAGGCAACGCAGGGAGCCCAGGAGAGCAAGGAGACTTCCGCTGGAGAAACGTCAGCAGCAGCGACGGAAGAAACAAAGAATGTCAATGACGACGGAACGGTCAATAATCCGGAGCAGGTGGCGGTAGACGCCAACAAGCTGGTTATGTGGTCTCTGTTCAGCGGCGGTGACGGCGGTTTTATGAATAAAATGATTGAGGATTATAACGGCACAAGCCCGACCAAGCAGGTTCAGTCCATCATGCTGGTATGGGCGGATTATTATACAAAGCTCCAGACAGCCGTTGCTGCCGGAAAAGGGCCGGATATCGGTATTTCCCATGCATCCTCTCTGCCGCAGTTGGTGGAAGACGGTGTGGTGCAGCCGATCACTTCCTATCTTGACGAGCTGGGAATCGATTTAAGCCAGATTTATTCACAGGCCTCCATTGATGCCGTAACTTTTGACGGAGAGGTCTATGCAGTGCCCCTGGACACTCATGCGGAGATCATGTATTTCAACAAAGAGATTTTAGAGAAGGCCGGCGTGACCTTAAATGCGGCGGGATCGGTTGATATTAAGAGCGTGGATGATTTTTATGCAGTTTGTGATAAGATCAAGGCTGTAATCCCGGAAGACGGCTCCACCATTGCCATTACCAACAATGGAGATGATCCTTACCGTCTGTGGTGGGCAACCTATTTCCAGATGGGAGGAACTCCTATCGTCAGCGATGACGGCAAGAAGGTCACTCTTGATAAGGAAAAGGCAGTAAAAGCAGCGGAATTTGTAAAGGGACTGTATGACAAAGGCTACGTTGCAGAAGGTATTGATGACCACCAGAAGTTCTTCCAGAGCGGAAAAGCAGGGATCTGCATCGGCGGGACCTGGGCAGTAGGCGCTTTCGAGCAGACAGATAACTTAAGCTTTGTACCCATGGCATTCCCCAAGCTTTTTGATACAGATAACTGCTGGGCTGATTCCCATACCTTCATTCTTCCTACAAAGAATTCCAGGAACGAAGCTGACAGCAAGGCAGCGGTGGAATTTATGCTTGCGGCATCCATGAAAGGCGGCGTAACCTGGGCCAGCTCCGGCCAGATTCCGGCATGCAAGGAGGTTCTTGCAAGCGACGAATATAAGGCTCTTCCATATAGAAGCAGCTACATGTCTGAGGTGGAAAAAGCAGTCCTTCCGGCAAAGGTATCTACTTTTAACGGAATGAAGAAAGGGATGATCGACAGCCTGGATACCATCTGGACAGGAAAGGGAGATGCTGCGTCCGGTATTGATGCCCTTTATGATGAGCTTGAGTCAAACCTTCCGTAACTTTTAATGAAACAGAGGGGGGAATATTTCTCCCCTCTTTATAAAAAGGATTGCATGGCTAGGGAGGACAGTAATTTGAGCAGAAGCAGAAAAATAAGAGATATGGCTACGGGCCTGGGATTGTGCCTTCCTTTTTTGGCCTTATACACGGTTTTTACGATATGGCCGGTCATTCAGGGGCTGTATGTGAGCCTGCATAAGTGGTCCNNACGATCATCTTTGTCTTCCTTTCCGTACCCTTTCTGGTGATCATGGCCTTGATACTGGCTCTGTTTGCCAACAGGCCGGTGAAGATCAAGCGGGGATTAAGGATTGCATATTATCTTCCCAGCATCATATCCGTTTCTGTTGCGTCCTTTATTGCAAAATATATGTTTGCGCCCTATATGGGCTTTGTAAACGGAATGCTGCATCTGACCGGGATTTTAAGTCCCGGGTCGGAAATCCAATGGCTTATTGACACAAATCATGCATGGGCGGTGGTTACCATGATGACCGTATGGTGGACCGTAGGATTTTCCATGCTTTTATATTTATCGGCTCTGCAGGATATTTCCCCGGAGATTTATGAGGCGGCGGAGATCGACGGAGCGGCGCAATGGCAGCAGTTGTTTTCCATTGTCCTGCCCCTGTTAAAGCCCACCACCTATTTAATCGTCATGCTGCAGGTCATCGCCAGCTTTAAGGTGTTCGGCCAGATCCAGTTAATAACGGCAGGAGGACCGGCAGGTAGTACAAAGCCTTTGATCCAGTACATTTATGAGACGGGATTTACGAAGAACAATATGGGTTATGCCGCAGCCATGTCCTATGTGCTGTTTGCCATTCTGGTAGTATGTACGCTCATCCAGAAGGCGGTTCAGAGGAAGGGGGAAAAGCTAGATGAAGCGTAAGAAAGTAAAGGCAGGGAGCGTTGCTTTGACTGTTTTATCCGCGGGGCTGGCCGTTATTTTTCTGGCACCTGTGATCTGGGCCTTTTTCGTTTCCCTGCAGTATGAGGGGAAGCAGATCAAAAGCGTGGTCAGCTGGTTTTCTCCTCCCTACACATTTCGGAATTATCTGGACTTAATTATCGGTTCCGATGTTGCCAAATGGCTGCTGAATTCTGTGATCGTTGCGGTAATCGTTACCGTTTTAACTATCCTCTTTTCCGCCATGGCAGCCTATGCTCTGGCAAAAATGAAATTTATGGGAAGAAATAAGCTTTTTATTTACTTCTTGCTGGGACTTATGGTACCGGGAGAAGCAACAATTGTGCCGTTGTTTATCACCGCCAACGGATTAAAGCTGATTGATACTTATGCGGGATTGCTTTTACCCTCCGTGGCAGTGTCCATGAATCTGATCATCATGGTGACGTTTTTTAAAGGGATTCCGGATTCCCTCATAGAAGCCGCCAGGATCGACGGAGCCGGAGAGCTTACGATTTTCGCCAGGATCATCATGCCCTTATCAAAGGCAGTTGTTTCCACCATCAGCATTTTTGCATTTATCGGAAGCTGGAATAATTATCTGTGGCCTCTGCTTTGCGCCATGGACAGCAGTAAATTTACATTGCCTGTAGGCATTCCCATTTTTGCCGGAACCTATACCGTGGATTATGTGAAGCCGATGACTGCCAATATGATCGCTTCCATTCCCGCTATTATCATTTATCTCATATTTGAAAAGCAGATCGTGCAGGGAATCACCATGTCCGGCGTTAAGGGCTGATTTAAGTAAAAACAACACTTTACAGGTATACCTTAATGCCAAAGAGCAGGCNNATAAAGGAGAAGTTCAGTGCTGGTACGAAGGCCTGCATACGGAAAAAGAGATATGCGTGCCCTTTACCTATGAAACGAAAAAAAGCAATATCCATGACGAAGGGGTACATCATTTTGTTTGGTATGGCCGCAAATTCCAGGCGGAGAAGGAGAAATTATCGGGAAATAAGCTGTTTCTGCATTTTGAGGGANNGAATTATTACATGCTGTGCTATCAAAAGGACTATCCAAGGCCCCAGTTTGTCCGTAGGGACTGGATCAATTTGAACGGTATTTGGGACTTCGATTTTGACGATGAAAATAAAGGAGAAGTTCAGTGCTGNNGCTGTTTCTGCATTTTGAGGGAAGTGACTTCCTGACAAAGGTGTGGATCAACGGGCAATTTGCCGGTATGCATGAAGGGGGCTATTCCCGCTTTTCCTTTGATATCACAAACCTTATAAAGGAAGGGGAAAACCTTGTGGTCGTGAAAGCGGAGGATTTTATGGATCCTCAGCAGCCAAGGGGAAAACAGCGTTGGGTTTCTGAAAATTTTGGCTGCTGGTATGTGCAGACGACGGGGATCTGGAAGACCGTATGGATGGAGTATGTACCGGAAGTCAGCTTAAAATCGTTGAAAATGACTCCCAATTTACCAAAAGGAAGGCTTGAACTGGATTATACCGTGGACTGCCCCGATTCCCCGGATGGGAGAAGGCTGGAGGTAGAGGCGGTTGTAAGCTTTGGAGGCAGATTCGTGGCAAGGACTCTGACCGGCATAGGGAAAATCCCCACAAAGGCTTTCCTTGATCTGGAGGCAGCCGAGGCAGACAATCCTTGGGGGATACGTACATGGACCCCGGCGGAACCCCTGCTTTATGATATCAGCTTCCGTACCCGGTACGATGGAGAGGTGTGTGGGNNCATACTTTGGTATGCGCGAGATCCGGATCGATGGTCCAAACATACTTATGAATGGGGCACCGCTGTATCAGAGGCTGATCCTTGACCAGGGATATTGGGAAGAAACCCATTTGACGCCGCCGGATGAGGACGCGCTGATCGAAGATATTGATAAAATTCATGCTCTTGGGTATAACGGTTTGAGAAAACATCAGAAGGTAGAGGATGAAAGATTCCTTTACTGGTGTGACGTTAAGGGGATGCTGGTATGGAGTGAGGCGCCTGCCGCTTATGTTTATTCCGACCGGGCGGTGGAGCTGTTTACAAGGGAATGGTTGGATATTGTAAAGCAGAATTATAATCATCCTTCCATTATTACATGGACGCCGATCAATGAATCCTGGGGGGTTCCTCAGGTTGAGACCAACAGGAGCCAGCAGCATTTTACGGAGGGGATTTATCACCTGACGAAAAGCATTGACAAGTACCGGCCGGTGATCGTAAATGACGGCTGGGAGCATACGGTTTCAGATATTATCACCCTTCACGACTATGAAGAGAAGGGGGAAGTGCTTAAGAAACGTTATACAGAATACAAGAATGAGATACTGGCGGGAGAGGTTTACCATTCCACCTCTAAATCAGCAATTGCCAACGGATTTTCATATAAGGGCCAGCCGGTGATGATCAGTGAGTTTGGCGGAATCGCATTTGACAGTGACAAAGAAGGCTGGGGGTATGGAAACAAGGTCAATACAAAAGAGGATTTTTTAAAGAGGTTTGAGAGCATTACCACAGCCATTAAGGAAATACCCTATGTATGCGGCTATTGCTATACCCAGGTTACGGATGTGCAGCAGGAAGTCAATGGATTAATGGATATCAGGAGAAACTTCAAGGTGGATCCGGAGAAAATAAAAGAAATAAATGAGAAGAGAGTGGCATTCTGGAGGGATGAACTCCGGTAGCACACGGCTCTAAAAAACAGTCACTCTTGTAAAGGGCATATGCCCTTTAAACGGAGTGACTGTTTATTAATTGGAGAATCCATCAGGCTTCTTTTATTTTGGCGCCACGAAAGACTGAACATAGGCAAGCATTTCTTCTTTTGACTGTACCGATTGAGTATGATCGATAATTTGCTGCTGTGCCTGCGTTGGTAAGGAGAAAAAATAATCCATTGCTTTATATTCTTCAAGGGCCAAACCAAGTCCTACCGGCAATTCCGCACCGCTTGTATATTTTCCCATCTTTAAACCTCTTTATGATCTTTCCATTATCTGTTTTTCCTGTTCTTCAATCATCTTTTTAACCATATAACCATATTGATAAGATGTCATTTTACTATAATCATTGCTTTTTATAGGGAAGCCGGTTTCTTCAGCGATTTCTAACTTAAAACGGTCAAGAGCTTCCTTTGCTTCCGGAATTACATTGCTTTTTGGCATATAGAATCACCTCAATTCGTTTTATAAGTATTATTAAGTTTTTCAGGAAAAATATTCAGAAGCCTAAGTAAATATAAATGATTTATCCGGCAGTTAATGACTGTTATGCCAGCTGACAATTATAATATGGGAAAGAGCGTATGAAAAGTGGAATTATAATAAGAAGTAATCTGGATTAAATAAGATCTCAGGAAGAGGGTACAGCAGAGGTATTATACGTTCTTCCCGACAGTCGGTGCCAGGAAGAACGTCAGAGAAAAAGCTATATAATAAACCACCAGACAAGAACTGAAAGACCAGCGCCGACTATGCAGCAGATTGCATCATTCATCGTATCCACAAGACCGGCAGGCTGAAGTGCTTTTTCGGATACATGGTTATGAGAAGCATGTACCTTTTGCCACCGCTGTGCATTTCCGTGAGATATGCAATCGCTTATATATTCAAGCACTTCCCAAAACACGTGAAGTGTTAAGGAAAAGGTAAAGCCAAATAACAGGATCACCAATTTTATCGTGCCGGAGCCTGCACTCGCAAATGCAATTCCAAAGCCCGTAAATCCAACGCCGGACAGGAAATGTATCGCCCGGTCCCACCATTTATATTTATCATAAAAGCGGTGGGAGCCGCCTAAGTATAATGCCATGAATATGATGATAAAATATACGATGATGCTGAAGGCATCAATTCTTATCTGAAATATGGCATTTAATATTTGCGGCAAAAATGACAATGCAAATACTAAGATAACGGATTTCATTAACTTAAATTCCCGTTTGAAAACATGATAAACTGCCAACGCAAATAAAGCACACCGAAAAATAATCTCGCAGAGACTCAAAAGATTCATATTATCACCTCAAGAGTTGAGTATGCACAGCGGCTGAAATTATTATGCGTTGTGATTCCTTAAAGATTTAATCGTTCCCAGTTCCTTCAGATATTAAAAATTGAATTCCTGCCCAACCAGTTTTTCCGCATATTCTTCCACGGCTTTCTCAATTCTCCGATAAGTCTCAAGGACTTCTTTGCCTTTTTCAGTTAAACGGGTCCCTCCGCGTTCGTTTCCGCCTTTTTCAGAAATAACAACAGGAAATCCCAATTCTTCTTCCAGGGTCCGGACCATCCGGATGGCCTTTGGATAAGAAATTCCCGTATATTCCGTTGCTTTCTTTATAGACTTATGAAGTTCAATGGCATCCAGCATTTCTTTTACGCCTTTACCAATGAAAATCCTATCTTTACCGATCCTTACTCTTGTAATTACGCGCATCATTCATCACCTCAAATTTACTATACAAAGATTTTTGATTTGTGGCAAGGGGAATATAAATAAAAAATCAAAATTTTTGTTAGCTTGATTTTTTAAAACCGATATATTAATATATTTATATCGAAAATAAAGAGAAAATCATTCCTGTTCTTTAGGCGGTTTGTACAAATTGGCCGATGGTTGTTAAAATTTTACCTAAAAAAATTTGTTAATCATAATAAAATCAGGATGAAAAAAAGAAAGGAATCACTTACCATGCGGAGAATATTCAAAAAGAAAGGTATTTATCTATCAGGATTGCTCTTATGCATCACACTTGCATTAGGCGCCTGCAAAGGAACTGGAGCAACTGCCGGTTCATCAGCACAAGAAACACAGACGGCAGCAGAAAGCAGTACAGTTAAGACAGAGGAGGCGGCACAGAACGATTCCTCAGTCCAGGAGGTTACAGACCATGCCGGGCGCAAGCTGGAGCTGCCTGCAACTATCAGCAGTGTATATTCCACCAGTCCCGTAGGCACCATGCTCATGTATACCTTTGATGACAAAATGGTGGCCGGTGTAAATGTGAACATATCCGATGCAGAAAAAACCTATTTGACGGAGTATTATACAGCTCTTCCTAATCTGGGCGGCTGGTATGGCAAAGGAAATCAGGGAAATATCGAAGAGATCATCAAAGCGGCACCGGATGNNTTTCCAGCGGAACGGATCAGGGAAGCATCGATCAGGCGGAACAGCTGCAGAAACAGTTGGGCATACCGGTAGTATTGGTGAAAAGTGATTTGACGGATCTGCCGGAAACCTACCGCTTTTTAGGCAAGCTTTTCGGCAGGGAAGAACGGGGAGAAGAATTGGCTTCCTATACCCAGAAAACATTGGATCTTGCAAAAGAGATCACGGACAAAATTCCTGAGGATAAAAAGATCCGTGTTTACTATGCAGAAGAGCAGGACGGTCTTCATACCGACCCATCAGGTTCCTCTCATTCCCAGTTAATTGACCTGTGCGGCGGAATCAATGTAGCAGATTGTGATATTACGCCGGGATACGGCCGCACTGCTGTTTCCATTGAACAGGTCATGAAATGGAATCCGGAACTGATTATCTGCAGCGTGGACAACGGATTTGCAGATTCCAGCAGCTATAACACCATTATGAACGATGGAAAATGGTCAGTCATCCCAGCGGTTAAAAACGGTCTGGTGTTTGAGACCCCCATGCAGCCTCAGAATTGGTTTGACAGGCCGCCTTCTGTAAATACGATAATCGGGATCAAATGGGTCCATTCCATTTTGTATCCGGAATACGTGGATTATGATATGAAGGAAGAAACAAAAGAATTCTATAAGCTGTTTTATCACGTGGAACTAAGCGATAAAGATGTGGAAAACATCACAAAGAACGCTTTGCGGAAGTGAATCAAATCATGATAACAAAGGAATTATTGACAGATAACATTGCTATGGTCTTAGAAACCTATCCCTATGCCGGCGACTTTTTTGCAGCCTCCGGCATAGAAGGCTTTTCTGAGCAGTCTCATTTAAGCGTCCGGCAGTATATTGATGGGATTCCTGAATACTTATTGGAGGATACCGGTGCTTCCCCTTCCCAGTTGGCAGATCATTTTATCCTGTTTTTAAACCGTATGGAGTCTTTGAAGCAGAAAAAGAAATCCATAGAAAAGATCACCATTATAGGAGGACAGAACAAATTGGGAGAAGGAGAGAATCTTTCTTTTTCCATAGGAAAGGGC
The DNA here is from genome assembly GCA_002429965.1 of Hungatella sp. UBA5982. GTDB lineage: Bacteria > Bacillota > Clostridia > Lachnospirales > Lachnospiraceae > Lacrimispora. The sequence goes on along the minus strand of DJBG01000123.1, from coordinate 73,517 downwards.
GAAATCATCACGGTCATGGGACCCACGGGATCCGGAAAAAGCTGCTTATTGGCAGACATTGAGTGCCTGGCCCAGGGGGATACCCAGACAAAACGGAACATTTTAATTGATGACCGCATCCCCAATGACAGGGAGCGATTTCAGATCGAAAACAAACTGATCGCCCAGCTTTCCCAGAACATGAATTTTGTCATGGATCTTCCTGTTATGGATTTTCTGCGCCTACATGGTGAGAGTCGGATGATCGAATCCCTTGACAGCGTTATTGAGAAAATATTTGATGTTGCCAATGATCTGGCAGGTGAACGGTTTTCCAGGGAAACGCCATTAACAGAGCTGAGCGGAGGCCAGTCCCGCGCCCTGATGATAGCAGACACCGCTTTTTTAAGCACTTCCCCCATTGTGTTGATCGATGAAATCGAGAATGCGGGAGTGGACCGGAAAAAAGCGCTGCGTCTGCTGGCTCAGGAGCAAAAAATCGTGCTCATGTCAACCCATGACCCCATCCTTGCTTTGATGGGGGATAAGCGCATCATTATTGAAAATGGAGGCATAAAGTCGGTTCTGGATACCAGTGATATGGAAAAGAGAAATTTAAAGGAACTGGAAGATATGGACAGAAAAACAACAAGGCTGTTACAGATGCTCCGCGGGGGAGAACGGGTGGAGATATCAGTTTCAATGCTTTAGTCAGGAGGTTTATTGTGATAACAGGAACGATGAGGCTCAAAGAGATCCTGGAACAGTATCCGGAAAGTTTTGAAGTGTTCCGGTCCAATGGCTTTGATTATGATAAGCCGGAGTATTTTTTAGAAGAGGCAGGCCCGGATACCATGCTAAAGACCCTGCTTCATGTAAGGGGTCTGAATCAGGAGCTTTTTTTATACTATCTGGACAATGCTGTCTTAAAGGCAGAAGCAGAGCGCCAGTATCTGCTTGAGGACTTTTCCCCGGGGGAAAAGCTGGATTTTTACGGCAATACCATTTGTCCTTTAAAATTCACCTTCCGGGATGCCCTGGAAGATTTAGAGAGGAAACATATAAAACACCATGGGGTTTCAAGGAAGTGCTATCTGGAGTTCGGGAAAATGACAAACGATACCTGCGAGGAATCCTGGGCAGACCCGGATCCAAAGCGTTTTCCCGGATTGCTGTTTTCGAAAGAGTTTAATGAATACCTGGGACTGGATTTCCAGAAGAAAATGGCTGGTATGTTTGCCGGCGGCTTCTACCAGGACGTGAATCCCGCATTAAAGGCAGCAGGCTTATGGGATCCGGAGGATATTTATACCGTTTATGGTGTAATGGCAGAAATGTTTATGATCGATAAAAAACGGCTGGGCAGTCTTCCGGTTCCCAGGACCCTTGAGGATCTCCTTGATCCAGTCTATGAGAATAACATCATTATCTTTGGAAAAGACCGTGATACCATATCCAATGCCATGTTTTTATACTTATATAAACTGTATGGCGAAGAAGGGATCCGGAAATTTGCCAAAAACGTAAAGCACGCTCTTCATGGCAGCGTGATGTCAAAAACAGCCGGAAGCAACCGGCCGGAAGGCGGGGCCATATATCTGGTCTCCTGGTTTTTCGCCCAGACCTGTGTGCGGGATGAGGTTGAGATTATATGGCCTGATGACGGAGCCATTACCCTGCCCATGTATATGCTTGTGAGAAAGGATGAGGCAGAGAAGGTAAAAGATATTACGGATTATATCATTGGAGATGACTTCGCCCAGGCTTGTATGAAGGCATATACACCGCCTATGAACGGGGAGGTGGATACAAAGCTTCCCCCTGGCGCTGCTTTTCAGTGGCTGGGCTGGGATTTCATCCGCGAGCATGATATTCCCTCTCTGGCGGAACACTGCCTTGATGTCTTTTTTCAGGAATGGCAGAGGCTTCATCCCGGAGGTGTATTATGCCCATGAAATTGATTACGGTTTCCGGGCCGCCTTCTGCGGGTAAAACCTCTGTTCTGATCCGGATCATTGAGCAGTTGGGAAAGGACAAGGCAGGAGTGGCAAAATTTGACTGCCTGTCCACCTCGGACGCAGATCGGTTCGGAGAACATCAGATCCGTTCTGTTGTAGGGCTTTCAGGAAACCTGTGTCCGGATCATTTTTTTGTCAGTAACATAGAAGAGTGTGTGGCCTGGGGATTAAAAAATAGTTTTGAATATCTTGTAATCGAAAGTGCAGGGCTGTGCAATCGATGTTCTCCTCATTTGCGTGAATTTTTAGCGGTGTGCGTGATCGATAATTTATCAGGCATCAATACCCCTCATAAAATCGGGCCCATGCTTCGATATGCCGACCTTATTGTAATTACAAAAGGGGATATCGTGTCTCAGGCGGAACGGGAAGTCTTTGCATTTAAAGTGAAAATGGCAAACCCCAAGGCGGATATATTATTCCTTAACGGAATCACCGGACAGGGCTCTTTTGATGCTGCGGAATATTTCAAAAAAGGGAAAAGCCTTCTATCAAGCAATATGCAAGACTGCCGTCTCCGGTTTACCATGCCAGCGGCCCTTTGCTCCTATTGCCTGGGAGAGACCCGGGTAGGGGAAAATTTTCAAAAAGGAAATATTAAAAAAATGAAGATAGGATGATCAGAAGTGGATCAAACAAAAAACAAAATACCGCCGGTGCAGATGCTGTGGATGCTTGCAGTTCTTTTGCTGGTCTCCGTATTACTGTCCTTACTGGCAGGACGCTTCCCCATATCATTGACAGACATCATAAAGACGCTGGCAGGGCATCCTGAAGACCAGCAGATCGCGCATATCATTTATCAGGTCCGTCTGCCCCGGATTTTTGCTGCCATCCAGGTGGGGGGAGCGCTGGCGGTCAGCGGTGCGGCGTATCAGGGGATGTTTAAAAATCCTCTGGTATCGCCTGATTTACTCGGAGCGTCTTCGGGCGCTTCTTTTGGTGCTGTGATGGGAATTGTTTTGTCGGTTGGCATTGCAGGCATAAAGATGATGGCCTTTGCATTTGGCCTGCTGGCTGTTATGTTGGCATGGTTTATTGCCGCCCGGATCGGAAAAGGAAATAATACGGTGTTTCTATTGGTTCTTGGAGGTATCCTTGTCAGTGGCCTGTTTCAATCATTGATCACTTTGATGAAATACACTGCGGATACGGAAAACAAGCTGCCGNNGGCAAGAATGCTCATGGGGCCTAATTTTAAATATGTGATCCCCGGCTCCCTGCTATTAGGGGCCGTTTATCTTTTGGTAATGGATGATTTGTGCCGCAGCTTAATGACCATTGAGATTCCTCTTGGGATCACCACGTCCCTGGTTGGAATCCCTTTCCTCATATTTCTGATGAGCAGAAGAGAAAGCGGTTGGTGAAGCAAATGAAGATGGAAATGAAAAATTTAAGCTGTGGCTATCATGGCCATGCAGTGATCGAAAATATCAATATCACCATCGGAACAAAGGAAATGTGGTGTGTGCTGGGGGCAAACGGGGTGGGAAAAACAACGTTTTTTAAGACGGCCCTCCGCTTGCTGGAACCCATAAACGGCCATCTCCTGTTAAATGATATCCCTCTTGAAAGCTGGAACCGGAAGGAGCTGGCAAAGCAGATCGCCTATGTTCCTCAAAACCATGTTCCGCCCTTTGCCTTTACGGTTAAGGAGGTCATTGCCATGGGAAGGAATCCACATCAACAGGGAATGGGAAAGCTTGGGGGAGAGGACCGGAGAGCAGTGGAAGAGGCTATGGAGCTGCTGGGGATCGAATATCTTTGCAATAAGGATTATACCCAGATCAGCGGAGGAGAGAGACAGCTTACCCTGATTGCCCGTGCCATTGCCCAGCAAACGCCCATATTGGTGATGGACGAACCAGTTTCCAACTTAGATTTCGGCAACCAGGCCAGGATTATTTCCCATATCAGCGGTCTGGTGGAAAAACTTGGCAGGACAGTAATTATGACGACTCATTTTCCGGACCATGGTTTTTTGGCGGATGCAAATGTATTGATGCTTTATAAAGACAAAAGGCATTGCGCGGGAAAAGGAAAGGATGTCATTACGGAACAGGCTGTAAAAGAGTTATATGATATTGAAAATCGGATCCTTTATTTAGATTCCTGTAAAAAAACGATTTGCGTGTCATTGTGAAAAAGGATGGAAAGGATGAGTTTCTTGTGTGAGCTTTCTCCGCGACTCCCGCATGGCTGGAAATCATTGACAGTCAAATTATTTATTGATATAATTCATATGTAACATATATGAATGGTATGCTATTGATTGCGGTTTAAAAACTGCTAGGGAGGACGTATGACTTTAGAAGAAAAAAATGAAAAGCTGAAAACATATCTTTCTCAGTTGGGGAGCGTTGCTGTTGCTTTTTCGTCCGGCGTGGATTCCACTTTCCTGTTAAAGACAGCTAAAAACGTACTTNNGTTCCTGTTCCTTTCCGGAGAGGGAATTAAAAGAAGCAAAGGAATTTTGCGAAACAGAAGGGATCCGGCATTTTATTGTGGACAGCGAAGAACTGGATATAGAGGGCTTCAGCAGTAATCCGAAAAACCGCTGCTACTTATGCAAGCATGAGCTATTTGAAAAAATTGCCGTCATAGCGGACGAATACGGCATGGAGCAGATTGCGGAAGGGTCCAATGTGGATGATGATGGAGACTACCGCCCCGGCTTAAAGGCCGTGGCGGAATTAAATGTCCGCAGTCCTCTGCGGCATGCGGGCCTTTCCAAGGCCGATATCCGCGAACTCTCCAGGCGGATGGGATTAAAGACCTGGAACAAACAATCTTTTGCCTGCTTATCCAGCCGCTTTGTCTATGGTGAGACTATTACAAGGGACAAGCTGTCCATGGTGAACAGGGCCGAGCAGCAGCTACTGGATATGGGATTCCACCAGGTAAGGGTCCGAATCCATGGAACCATGGCCCGCATTGAAGTGTTGCCTGGTCAGTTGTCTGGATTGATTGCGGAACCCAAACGGCAGGAAATTCTTACCGCTTTTCATCAGCTTGGCTTTTCCTACGTCACCATAGATCTGGATGGCTACCGGACGGGAAGCATGAATTTAACCCTTGGTGAAAATACTGGTTTGGACTGATGTTTTATGGCGGATATTGATTTTTTTGTGAAATTAAATAAATTTAGTATTTTGCTGAAACAGACATCCGATTGCGCGATTGATCCCCACAATACCCGATATATGTAAATAATCCTATATATAAAACAGGAATAAGTATTGCTGTCGAAATAGAATAAGTATTTGCAGATAGTCCCAACAAAGCGGCAAAATGATAGCTGGGGAAAAAGTATGCTATGATTAGAAATCTATCATTACTGGCTACGGCTGCGGCTATCCCTGATTCTAACATAGTATACAGCAAGCATGAGATAATAAGTAGTGCTTTACGTTTTATGAATACATACATTAAATTAAAAGCAGCCGTGTATGAAAGTATTATGGCTTGTTCATTTTTACTATGACAACATTCTGTCATGTAATAAAGGTCAAAAAAAGCTCCATTTAGAACAAGAGTACGGTGAGATAATTGGATCGGTTCGTGCTCATGCTGGCCAAAGGACATAATACATCGGAAAGCTAATTGTTCACCCTAATATGCAGGGCAAAGGTATTGTTACACTGTTGCTGAGAACCGTGGAATTTGTGCAGTAAATGCTTCTGCTTCCGTCAGGCTCTATTGCAATGAAATGAGCGTGTTCTTTGTTAAAAGGTAAACCACAGCTTTGACACATTGCGTTTTTTATGGATTCCTATTTACCTGCCGTTCAGACTTTGATAGAAAGTTGTTAAGATGATGTTAAGATTATCTTTTTTCTATTCCTTTTTTTGGTAATTTTTACTAAGATAAAAGCAGTAAAGGAGGAGTGATATATGAATGCTATTATTGTTTTATTGATTGTTGTTTATGCAATCATAGGTGGGTTGTCCACTTTGTATCTGTTTTTAAGTATGCCAGCAGTTATTATATGGAAGATTTACCGTAAGTTTAAATATCACATATCCTTAATGAATTGAACTCCGCATAAAATCCAAATTTTAAAGGGTGTCCTTATACTATGATTTTCATAGGAGGGGACACCCTTACGCGTATCCAACTGCCGGACTTTGCGTTGGCTTATGCTGTGACTCTGGATCCAGGGACTTATGCCGGTCCTGACAGACAGATTATACATTGGTAAGCCTTCGGAACAGATTGTTTACATCCAGCTGGCCATATCCCCATATGTTGTTTGGAAAAACATTAGCTCCTTCCCGCCTGGCGCCTCTTATCAGAAGGCGGTTCACATCGTATCCGGTCATGGAAGTATAATTTCCTCTGGAAATGGCCCATTCCAGGATCATGGCAATAGCGCCGGCCGTATGAGCGGCGGCTGCCCCTGTTCCGGTAATGGTTCCATACTGATTCCTCGGGATGGCACAGGGAAGCTGATAGCCTGGAGCTGCAATGTCTGGTTTGACCAGTCCGCTTCTTGTATAACCCCTGCTTGACTCTATGAGTATGCTGTCATTAAACTGGTTATAGGCAGTAACCGTTAACTGGTGAAGGCCATTGCCGGGAGAGGTTATGGTGGTATCCGGATTAGGGTTAAGAAAAAAGGTATCATTTGAAATAAGATTTCCGGAAGGCAGCCAGGAGTGAAAGGATATAGGCTCATTTTCAACACTCTGGATCCGGATGCTCCAGACTCCGGGCAGGGCATTCTGAAATCGCAGCAATATGAGCTGGTCTCCGGTTTCCTCCTCAAATATAAAGTTATTTATCCAAAGCACACTTGGGGTAAAAATGAAGTTGAACATTCTGCAGGAGCCAATGGTGGGATAAATCAACTGAGTGGATTCCCTGTTTGGCGTGGAAACGTCAATGGCGAATCGTCCAAGGGCATAAGGCCATATTTCCATGGAAAACAATTTATCCTGTTCCCCGACTCTTAATTCAAAGTCATTGTAAAAGGGGGGCTCCGTAGTGTTGTTAAAGTAATGCCTCCGATCATTTCCTTCATTTCCGGCAGAAACGGAAAGACCGATCCCGGGAAGCCGCCCCAGATAGTTTAGGTAATTGCTGAGGGCGCCGCTGCCGTCATGCCCTTCCTGGCTGCTTCCCAGGGCGATGCATATGACCACGGGGCGGCTTATGCTTTGTGCATAGGAAATCAAATAACGTATTGCTAGGATAATATCAGATTCCTGAAAGCAAAGAACATCTTCTGGTACAAAAAAGATTTCTTTGAGGTTTTGCTTTGCCTCTTTCAGCTTTACGACCACCAGTTCGGATTCCGGAACAATGCCGGAAAAGGTACCCTCTGAATTTGGCTTACCGGCGATTACGCTTGCAATAGATGTGCCATGGCCGTTGGTGTCAACGGAAGGTACAATGGATAAGGGATTATCTGATCTCAAAGCAAGATTGATAAGCTCCCTTCTATATTCGGTACCAAAAGTGAACCCTTCAGGAGCAGGACCGTTCTGGATGGATTGGTCCCAGATAGCGAGGATTCTGGTGGTGTTATCGTTATAAAGAAATGCCTGGTGCTGGTATTCAATTCCGGTATCTATGACGCCAACGATGATTCCCCGCCCAAAAAGGCCTAAAAAAGGATTTCTCTGTACGGTGCCAATTCCTGATTTTTCAATGCTGACGGTGGAAGTCGGCACATAGAGAGTCGGAAAGCTGTGATAAGGATACACGCCCAGGTTGCAGGGGTCCGAGTTTGTCTTAAGGACATGAAGCAGTGAGTGCCTGAAATTCAGCGTAGTAATGTTATCCTCGGAAGCATACATGGGGATTGAAACATTATTAATAATAAGGTCATAGTAGTTATTGTCCAGAATCTTTTCCAAATTTCAGCCTCCAGGTCTGATTCAAAAGGAGCATTTGTTTTATATTATGCAGAAGGAGTGCTATTATGAGCAGCATAGAGGTTTGTTTTAGTTAGATCTGTGAAAGATTTTGACACTGTGGCTGTCTGATCCTGCTGATTGCTGATGGCAAAAATTTGCACGGCATTCCGTGAATAACAAAAGCACCGGAACCCAGGTGCCTGTTTGCCAGAGACCCTTAATCCGCTAAAATTATAAAGTAACAGGCTAAAATGTCTTTTATGGATTGACAAACATGGAATAGCGGGTAATATAATATTTATCAGGAATGAAAAATCATTCTTTTAATCTAGGAGGTATATATTTATGAAGCTGTTTCGATGTACAGTTTGTGGCTATGTTTATGAAGGAGAGACCGCACCGGAGAAATGTCCAAAATGTAAAATGGGTGCAGAGAAATTTGAAGAGCTCAGTGACGAAGATGCGGAGAAAATCTATCGTTCTGACCGTACCAATGCCATTCATATGGAAATTATCACATTAGCAGAAAAGATTATTGCATTAAGTAAGGAAGGAATTGAAGATAATTTAGATCCTAAATGTGTATCCGCTTTTACCCAGGCCAAGGATGAAGCATGGGTAATCAAACAAAGATCAAAAACAGAACTTGCAGGACATATGAAACTGGGAAAATATTAATTGCGAGAATAATGTTTTTTGAAAAATCAAAACACCGGAACCCTGGCAGGAGCAAGGATTTCCGGTGTTTTTGCTGTATATGGGTATAAGAACGTTATAGTTTCACTGTACAAAAGCTGCCAACGATCAATAATTAGTTGGTAGTTTTTATTGCAATAAGTAAGGCAATCAAAGATTTGTATGATAAAAGAGAGGGAGCCGGCAAGATCGGGGGAGATCCTGCCGGCTGTTATGAAAAAAAGTACTACTTTTAAGGTTATTGGCCTCTTTACAATTTATAATATACCGGAAATTTGTGACGGGATTTTGATAAAACTGTGAAGAGTTTGTGAAAGCATGAATAGAACATTGGAAACTCAATATTGATAGTTCGCAATTTTTGGGATAAAATAATACATAAATAGTAATTCAAGGGGGATCGTTATGGAAAGTATAGAAAACAAGCTGACAGTGCTGTCACGTATTGCGAAAGAATTAAATCAGAAAGGTGTCTCATGGGCCATTGGAGCGTCTTTACTGTTATACTTCAAAGGAATCACATCTGAATTTCATGATATAGATATTATTGCGGATGAAGCAGACGTGGAAATAATTAAAGATGTTTTGTTATCTTTTGGAAACATTCAACAGACTAATCCAAATGTTAAATACAAATCAAAAAGTTTTATGGAATTCATTGTTGATGGCGTTGATATTGATGTAATGGCAGGTTTTGCTATTATCTACAATGATAAGGAATATCATTTTCCTTTAAAAAAGGAAAAGATTAATGATTACGCAGAAGTAAATGGTATTCGGATTCCTTTACATTCCATTGAAGAATGGCGCAATTACTATGAGCTGATGGGACGAGATGAAAAAGTAAATATGATCGATGCATATCAGTAAATTTCTAATTTTATAAATTAAATAACTTCTAACTATCAGCATAAAGCTGGTAGTTTTTTGAATTGTAAAAATCGAAAAGTAATGCACGTTATCCTATAGGAAAATTAAGTTGGCCTTCTTTGTGTATAATTAATGACAGTAAACCTGTAATAATTTGCGGTTTTATGTCGTATTTTCAGACATTAACAATCAATCCACAATTATTTCCACATTATTGTGGATAAGTGTCACTTGAATGTCAAAAAAGAGAGGGGGTTGCCCCTCTCTTTGCCGCTTTGTTTCCCTATGGCATTGATCGCTTCATTTTTCAATGCTCGCTTGCAAAAATCGTTAAAGCCACAGCAGATTTTTGGGTATTCAGTTTGGTTTAATCTTCTTTACCCATTTCATAAATAACACTTTTACAGTTCAATTATCGTATCAGTTATGGCCATCTTTCGAATCCGTTTTGATGGAACATAAACCGCAGCGACAGCGGCAACGAAAACGAACAAAATTATTATCATTATGGGAATAACAGGGACGCTCCAAGTGGCGTAGTTGAAGTGGGTAGTAATAAGAATGTCATATAACAACTTGCTAAACAAAAGACCGGCAACACAGCCAACTGCACACCCGAATAAGGCATAGGTAAATGCTTCGGTAGCAATCATTTTTGTTAGCTGATGTTCGTCCAAACCGACCGCACGCATTGCTCCATATTGCTTTATTCTTGCAGATACACTCATGGAAATACTGTTCATAATATTTAATACTGTAACCAAAGTAATGATTGCCAAAAATCCATATACGAACAACAGAAAAGCAATATACGTACTGGTGGTACGCTGGTCGCGCCTGTCACCAAACGTACAATTTTCATCTAAGGCATTGCGGATTGCTTCCGCATCTTCGTCTGTTGCATCCTTCGTTGTCTGTATCATAACAAGAGAATAATCGGTTACACCAGTCAGACGTGTAAAGGTTTCTCCGGAGGTGACGAGCGTTATTTTTCCGTTTGTGCTACCGTCACTGCTGAAGGGGTCAAATTTTAGCATACCTGCAATTTCAAGTTCTTCATTGCCTGCCTGTATTTTATCGCCTATCGCTAAGGGACTATCTTTGTCCCAAGTTGTAAGGACATAATTGCTATCCCCATACACTTTTGAAATATCGCTGCCTTTTCTGAGTTCCTTATCTTTTGTAAGACAGTCCAAATCATAATCATCATAGGAAATCATATCAATCGTATCAGGCTGTCGAGTATCTCCATTTATTTCTGCCGGAATATCAAAACAACTCCTACGACCATAAACACATTTTACACCATCCATACCTCTAAGCTTAGCGAGCAACGCACTGTCTACCGAATTTAAACTGTCGTTACTTGAAATATTGATGTCAGAAGTATTCGACGACTGGGGCATAAGGTAGCCGATAAACTCTATGAAAACGGAAAAACTTAAAAAAAGGATAATACTAAGTGCAAAAGAGCTTGTCATAAGTATCAAGTTTTTCTTTACTGATATTGCATGGTGAATACCAAGGGAGGTTTCAATTTTAAAAAAACGGCTATTCACTGCATGCTGAATATTATTTGTGTTTTCTGAATTGCCCGATACTGCCGTTACAGGCGATACCTTAGCAGCTCGTTTTGCCGGAGAACTGGCGGCAATGAGAACCGTAACAACACCCACAATTATTCCGCTGATCATGCCGATTGGGCTGATTCCCCAAAGGGGCATATTAGAAAACTCTCCACCGACAAGGAACCGTAACGAAGCACATAACCCCCATGTGATTACAATTCCAAATATAACACCTATCGGAACCGCAGTTTTGCACCAGTTAAGAGCTTCCAGCCGTACAAAACGGATAATTTGCTGTCTGCTCATTCCAATACAGCGCATCATTCCGAAAAATTTTGTCCGTTGGGCGACATTGCTGTTTATGCTGCTTGAAATCATCAATACTCCTGCAATCAGTATCAGAATAAACAATACTACCGCCACGGAAAATAATGTCTGCACAGTTGCATTGTTGCTCAATCCCTGAAGTGCCAGACTGCCATGCTTATTCAGTAATCTTGTTTCCTCCATTCTAACACCCATTTCTGCCATACTGAAAACAGCAGTTACCAAAAATACGGCAAATATGATACACAGAAGCGTCATGCGGTTCTGCCGTCTGTGTACTTTTGCAGAAATCGGAATTAGGCTAAGATAGCTTTTCATTCGCGGCACCTCCCAAAATCGGTCAGTGCGCCATCGGATACTTGCAGTACCCGGTCTGCGGTTTGTGCGATACTTCGATTGTGAGTAATCATAACAATAGTCCGTTCATACTTCTTGGCAGCTTCTTTCAGTAAAGCGATTACCTCGCTGCTATTTTGTGTATCCAAATTACCCGTTGGCTCATCCGCAAGGATAAGCGACGGTCGCGTAATTAGCGCACGGCCTATTGTTACACGCTGTTGCTGTCCGCCTGATAATTGACTGGGTAAATGGTGGCGGCGTTCTTTCAAATTAAGCACCGTAAGTAGTTCCTCAAGATACTTTTTATCGGGCTTTTGATAATCAAGCAGTACAGGAAATATGATGTTTTGCTCAACATTCAATTCTGGTATTAGATTAAAACTCTGAAAAATGAATCCAATATTTCTACGCCGAAAAATCGTCAAGCTGCTATCTTTCATTGAAAAAATATCGTTACCGTCAATAAATACCTTGCCGGAAGTGGGCGTATCAAGCGCACCTACCATATTCAAAAGTGTACTCTTGCCGGAGCCAGATTCCCCGACAATTGCGACAAATTCGCCTTTCGGAACGGAAAAGCTGACATCTTTTAATGCGTGTACGGCAGCTTCGCCGCTGCCATAGGTTTTAGAAATTGATTTAACTTCCAATAAATTCATAGGTTATCCACCTCTTTCTGCCTTTATAGAAAGATTATCACATTAAGCTTACTGCAATATGACACTCACCCTACAAATTTGTAGGAATTAAAAAACTGATTGTAAACGTAGTGCCAATACCCAATTCGCTGTCAACCTCGATGGTTCCGCTGTGTGCTTCAACAATAGCTTTCGCAAGCGGTAAACCAAGTCCGATACCTTGTGTATCTTTGGAAAAACGACTGCGATAAAATCTTTTGAAAATATGGTGTAAATCCTCTGGATGAATACCGCTTCCGTTGTCTTTTATGATAATCTGGACAACAGACGCAAACTGCTTCCATCCAATACGGATAGCATTGCCTTTCTGTGTATGGTCAAAAGCGTTTTTAACAATATTGCTGATTGCTTCAATCAGCCAGTTACGGTCACACAATAAGGTAACGGTATGATCACCAGACAGATATATTTTCTTTTCCTCTTGCTCGGCACGATATGAAAAGTGACTTTCTATACAGTCCATCATTTCAGATACATTCTCTATAGCTTTTTCTATCATAATTGTTCCAGCGTCAAGCTTTGTGATTTTCAAGAGATTTTGTACCAGCATTTCTATTCTGTCAAGTTCCTGTTCTGAAAGAACAGTAAATCCTTTGATTGTCGGTAAGTTCTTTGCTTCTTCTTGCATAATACCGTTATAGACATTAAGCGCAGCAAGAGGGGTTTTTAACTGGTGAGAAATATCGGATATGGTATTTTTCAAAAACTTTTTAGCTTTCTCCTCATTTTCAGCATGGGCGTTCAAAATGGAAACTAAGGAATTTACTTCATGAAATAATCTGTATAGCTCGCCCTCATCATTACACTCGATACGTGCGTTTTGATTTCCAGAAATATAATCTTTGATTTGTGTTACGGCATTTTCCATGATTTTATTTTGTTTTTTGAAGTATCTGAAACCCATTGCCAATATCGAGATGCTCATGCACAAAGAACATGCCAATATACATAGTGCTGCGTTTTCAAATTTCAAACCTATGAAAGCAGCAGAAAGAAATGTAAATGCTAATATGAACAGCAGTACCCAATTAAATAGTAATTTGATTTTTTTGTTTGTCAGTATTTTCATCGTACACCTCAATCCATAGTATTCCATTTATATCCCATACGCCGAACCGTCACTATTTTTTGGGGTTCGCCCGGATTTTCCTCAATTTTTGTACGCAGTCTGCGGATATATACAGTAAGGGTATTGTTATCTATATAGTTTTCGTCACAATCCCATAGTTTGCTTAAAATCTGTTCCGGCGAAAGTACAATGTCTGGATTTTCCATAAACAGGCATAGCAATTTATACTCACTTGCTGTTAAGTCAAGCTGTTCTTCATTTTTATAGACTTCTCTTTTTAGCAGTTGTACTTTTATACTATTAGAGTTTAATTCGGTATCTGCCTGATTAAAATTATCACTTCTGCGAAGCAGAGCATTTATTCTTGATAGAAACACCGCTAGTTTGAAAGGCTTTGTAATATAATCGTCGCCGCCTATATCCAGTCCCATTATGATGTCTGTTTCCTCATCAGCCGCAGTAAGAAATATAATCGGTATCTTTGATGTTTTACGAATTTTTTTGCATAAATCATAGCCGGAGCCGTCGGGAAGTGACACGTCCAAAATCACTAAATCATATTTCCCATTTATCCATAATGTTTCTGCTTCAAGACTTGTACGGGCAATATCTATTTCGTATCCTTGCTTTTTGATAACATAAGATAAACCACTAATTAAACTCAAATCATCTTCAATAAAGAAAATATGTTTCATTCGTTTTCACCGTCCTTGAAAATTTTATTAACTTAGCTAATATTAAGCGGCAGATGCCCCCAGAGTATATATCTGGACTTTAATAATTTCGTGTTGCATTTAATGGCAAAACACATATTTTAGCAGCACTTGTTTGCCATTTGATACAAAATAGAAACACCGGTAAACCTCGTATGTACAAAGGCTTCCGGACNNGTTTTCGCAGTTCATATGATACTGGAAGTAATGGGGCTCGAACCCATGACCTTTCGCGTGTGAGGCGAACGCTCGTCCCAGCTGAGCTATACTTCCATTTCATGGAGATAGCGAGACTCGAACTCGTGACCTATGCGTTGCGAACGCATCGCTCTCCCAGCTGAGCTATATCCCCATGTCTAAATTATAGCACGAAGATTCTGAATTACAAGTATTTTTTATACAAATGAAACAAAAAAATTCTTATCTTTAATCCGGCTTCTTTTTTAAAGAATGATGTTTGACTGACAGCCTTCCATCCAGCTTTTAATGTTGTCAAAGACGATTTTTGCCCGGGCCTCCATGGATTGCACCGAGGCAAAGGCCACATGAGGGGTAACAATGGTATTCTTGCTTTTAAGAAGTGGATGTTCCGGATCAAGGGGAGGCTCTGTCTCAAAGACATCGATTCCAGCGCCGGAAAGATAGCCATTATTTAATGATTCGGCCAAAGCATTAGAATCCACCACAGGCCCTCTTGCGGCATTGATTAAGTATGCGCCCTTTTTCATTTTAGCAATGGTGTCCCGGTTGATTAAATGGCGGGAGTCATCGTTTAAAGGACAATGGAGGCTTACAATGTCAGAACGGGATAACAGCTCGTCAAGGGATACGAATTCCATAAATGAAGGCTCGCTTCCGGTCAGACGCCGTTTGTATCCCAGAACTTTACAGCCAAAGGCGGAACAGAGTTTTGCAGTCCTTGTCCCAATAGCGCCGGCGCCTATGATCCCCACGGTTTTTCCCATAATCTCGCAGCCTATCAGGCCGTCCTTGGTTTTTCCTTCCCTGCACCGGGCTTCCACCTGAGATACGTTGCGAAGAAGAGAGAGCATCATGCAGATCGTAAGCTCTGCCACGGCTTCGGTGGAATATCCGGCTGCATTGCTGACTTTGATTCCTCTTGATCTTGCTGCTTCCAGGTCTACATGATCAACTCCTGTAAATGCAACGTCTATGAATTTTAAATGCTCACAGGCGGATATTACCTGACCGGACAGCGGCATATTGGCAATCATGATGACATCTGCCTGCCTAGCCCGTTGAATCTGGACTTCTTGGTCCGTATCCTTTGGATAGGCGGCGAAGCAGTGGCCGGCATCCGTCAGCGGCTTTGCGTATTCATTTAAAAGGCTGTCCGGGATGCCCAGGGATTCTAATAATACGATGTTCATAGGTTTCACTCCAATCTTTGCATAAAATTACAGGACCGCAGTAAATGCGGCCCTGCAATTCTTATTATAGCACTGATTGAAAGATTAAAAAAGATGGGATTTATAAGTCTGAAGGTACCCTTCCTGCAGGAAATGCGGTTTAAGGCCGTTCCCACGATTGCGGTTCCATAAATTTATATGTTATCCTGCGATCTCAGCCAGCCTCTTTATGATGGGCAGATGCTGTGTACAGAGCTTCTCACATTTGCCGCACTTAATACAGGTTCCGGCTGAGTCATTTGATATCTGCCAGTGACCTTTCAGGCGTTCAAACATATCATTTCCCAGCAGCTTCATGTTGTAGGCATCCATGAATTTTGGAATGTCAATGTCTTTCGGACAGTGCTTGCAGTATGCGCAGCCGGTACAGAGGTCGTTGATGATCATGCCTTTGTTTTCGTATTCCTCATAGATTTCAGCAGCCGGACGCTCAGTTAAGTTTTCCACGGCTTTTACGGCATCGTCTACGTGCTCTTTCGTGGTGCAGCCCGCGAGAGTGATTGTTATCTCTTTGTGGGAAGCCACGAAGTTTAAGGCAGCCTGTGCTACATTTAAGTCTGTTCCTTCCGTCAGATAGCGGAAGGTGTCCGGATTTCCCGGTATAAGACCGCCTCCCAGGGGATTCATGACTACAACTCCCATGCCATTGTCATAGGCGGCCTTAATGCCTGTCTGGCGGAAACGGTAGTTGAGCGCATTGTAACCAATGAGCATTCCCTTAAATAGATTTGATGCTACGGCAGACTCAAGCTCGTCGCCCTGCATGTGGGATGAAAATACGATATTGCGAATCAGCCCTTCTGATTTGGCTTTCTCAAAAAAGGAATAAAGGATTTCCACCTGTTTGGAAAAGGAATCCAGATTCAATATGCACCACAGATGATAAAAGTCCAGATAATCCACTTTTAGCCGGCTTAAAGTAGTTTCAAGTCTCCTGCGGTAATCTGATTCCGTGTAGGTGCCGCCTACAGTGCCTAAGTTGGTTTTTGAGGAAATATAGTAACTGTCTCTGGGAAGCTGTGAAAGGGCTATACCTGTGATGGTCTCGCTTTTATCATCGCAGTAAAAAGGAGCGGTATCAAAGTAGTTGATGCCTTTTTCATGGGCATACAACGCAACTTCCGCACATTTTTCCAGATTACCTGATTTGACATCGTCTGAGTCATACCTCATACAGCCCATGCCGATGGCGGAGACTTTTATACCGGTGTTTCCATATTGTTTATAATACATATAATACCTCCAAGATTTATTAGTGGTTCAAAATGACTTTTAGAGATACCCCAGTGATTTTAAGTGTTTTTTTAATCCTGTCTCAAGGGGCGTATCCGGCAGACGCACTCCCGCTTCCCGTAAGGCGGACAGATCATAGATCCGATGACACAGATGCCCGCTGTACTCCGGGTGTTCTTCAAAATAGCCTGTCAGCGGTATCTCCTTTATGTTCACTTCCCTGTCAAGCAGCAGCCCGATGATCTCATAATATGTGCGGTTCTCCACTGCCTTCGGTCCTCCGATACAGAANNAGAAAATGCGGTTATAAGTTCCTTGCCTGTCTGCGCAGTCGAGCATGGAGTTTGCCAGATCGTCCACAAATATGGGCTGGGTGAGATAGATTCCGCCGCCCACGAGAGATATGGGTTCTTTGTCCAGGATGAGTTGGGGCAGTTCTTTCTGCCTGCTGTGCTCTGGGTAACACCCTATGAGAAAACCAGGTCCGTAGATATGGCCGGGGCGGAATAGTGTGACCGCCAAAGAGGTACCGCTGAAGCTGTCCATAAACACATGTTCCATGCGGCGTTTGTTGCCTGCATACGTGAGTGCTTCGGGTTCGCCGTTCTCCTCGACGAAATATCCGTCTTCTTTCTGCGGCGTGTCCTTTCTGAGGGGATCATACACAGAATCCGTGGAAATTACTACCAGACGCTTCGTTACCCCGGGAAATACATCTAAATCCTGCAAAGCGTGTCTTTCATTCATACATATGCAGTCAAAGACAATGTCCCAGGTGGTATCGGCTTCTAAAATCGTTTTCCGAAAATTATCAGGTTCGTTTCTGTCGGCCTTCAGAAGATGGATCCCGTCACCTAAGGGCCGCTGCCCTCTGGTAACCGCCCAAACTTCATATTCTTCTTTTGCCAGTGCAGCCAGACGGCCGCTCAGCCCTCCCCTTCCTCCGATGATGAGCGCTTTCTTCTTCATACGGAACCTCCTTTCTATTTGAATGCCTCTGTATTTTTCTTTCTCTCCAGCGGGAGCAGCTTTGAAGGCGGGATTCCTTTTTTTTCTTTAAATAGTTTTGAAAAATAATAAATATCGGAAAATCCGCTTTGAAGAGCCGCATCGCCCACATTGCCCTCACCGCTCCTCAGCATGTTTTCCGCGTGATTCAGACGAAGTGAGATCAGGTACTGTTTAAATGTCATGCCTAACGCCTTTTTAAACAGATTTCCATAGTAAACAGGATGTATATGGAACAGACTTGCCATAGTATCGATACTTACATCCTCTGCAAAATGAGTGCTCATATAACGGATGCTGTTGATGATTCGGATGTCTTTGCTGCTGATCCGGTTTTCATTGAAAAGGAGGTCCAGTATGTGATAGAGAATCAGGCACATGCTGGCCCGCACCTTTAGTTTGTAACCGAATTCACGCTTCAGCCACTCTTCGTGGATCTCATGGAAGCAAGAAATGAGCTGGGGGACATTGCCTATATGGCTGATGAGGTCAAGGGGCAGGGACATATCGCTGCCTGTCTGATCTCTGAGGAAAAGGTTTGTGGAGTAACATTCCATAAGATCCTCCGGGACACTGACCGCCGCCCTGTGAGTGCCTTTGGGTATGCAGATCAGATCGCCTTTCCGGACGATATATA
>DJBG01000123.1:25877-55061 GCA_002429965.1 Hungatella sp. UBA5982 | reverse complement strand
TATGAAATATCTGGCTTTTCCCGCTATGACATATGTGATGTCAATGAAAGATATGTAATCCGGGTCTATCTTCCAACTCGCAGTACATTTTCTGTGAATGTAGTAGTGCAGTTCGGGAACCATGTTATCAAAATTTCCTTCCATAAGCTGCGCCTCCCATTATTTTTTTGTTACTATTTTAGAAAAAATACAGTGGCTGTTTCTGATGTAGGATTTTTTAGTACATTTAGTATATCTTGTCCGGTAAAAATGTGCAATAGAGAATACAAAGTAAAAAATATATTTAAAAATTACAAATGGTATTTTAATATTACATTCACATAATTGGAGGATATGGCTAAAATATAAAGCATAATAAACGTTTATTTAATCAAAATGCTGACAGACCCAGTAAAACTGTTTAAAGAAAGGAATTATTATGGTAGGTATCATCGGAACGGGCGTTATTGCGGAAGCACATCTTAAGGCATACCTTGCACTTCCGGACAGATGCCAGGTAGTTGCGCTGTGTGATATCTTTCCCGAGAAAGCACAGAGGCTGAAAGAGAAATATGGTCTGGATGCAGCGGAGGTTTATGGGGATTATGACGAGATGCTTAAAAGGCCGGATATAAGTCTTGTAAGTGTGTGTACCCCGCCTTTCACCCATTTACCTGCTTCCACAGCATGTATGCGGGCAAGGAAGCATGTACTGGTGGAAAAACCCATGGCCTTGTCTTTGGCGGAATGCGACGAAATGATAGCAGTCCAAAAGGAGACCAACACCTATCTGGGAGTTGTCTGCCAGAACCGTTTCACGAGAGAAAATCAGATACTAAAGGCACTTATAGATAGTAAAACCGCAGGCAGAGTGCTCTTCGGCCAGGTGGAGTCATTCTGGTATCGCGGTCACAGTTATTATGATCTTTGGTGGAGAGGCACCTGGGAGAAAGAAGGCGGAGGCTGTACCATTAATCATGGCGTACACCAGATAGACTTGCTTAACTGGATCATGGGTCCTCCTGAGACTGTAACGGCTGTCCTGGCAAATGCTGCACATGATAATGCCGAAACAGAAGATTTATCGGCGGCAATACTCACCTATAAAAGCGGGGCGGTAGTGACCCTTGCGGTGAATTTAGTGACACATGGCCAGTATCAAAGGCTTGCCTTCCAGTGTGAAAAGGCGGGTATCTCATCCCCCTATCAGGTCAGGAGCAGCCGTTCTACCGACACAGGATTTCCGGTTGACGATCCGGAAACCGTCGCAGAGCTGGAGAAAGTGCGGGAATCAATTCCAAGACTGGAGAGAGAAAGTCATGAGGCGCAGATAGAGCGGGTTATCAGCTTTATGGAAAAAGGGGAAATCCATTCGGAAGACAGCGCAGATGGCCGCGTGGCTCTTGAAGTTATTACGGCTATCTATCAATCCGGATTTACGAAATCGACGGTCCGTTTGCCTTTGGGTAAGGACAGTCTTTTGTATGATAAAAACGGAATAAATGAAAACGGAAAGAATTTTTACGCAGCGAATCGGAACGTTGGCAGCGGAAATCAGGAGGAACTTAAGTGATGTCAAAAACAAGGGATCTGTGCTGGCTGAAAAAGAAAGTACATCAGCCGGATATATCCGGTTATCATATCAAAGACAAAAGAGACAGTGTTGTAATGAAAACCATAGAAAGAGAGTTGCCTCTGTTATTTGAAGGCGTGGAGCCGTCGGATGATCCGGGATCTTCTTTGGTGTTATCCATGGCAGGTGCCGGCGGCAGCGACGGTTACGAGATAAAGAAGACAGAGACAGGCTATGATATAACTGCTTCTACTGAAAACGGGCTTCTCTATGGAGTATTCGGTCTGCACCGCATTCTGGCCGCGAAAGGTACGCTTCCTTTTAAGAGTGAACCGGATCAGAACATCCGCATGGTAAACCATTGGGATAATTTCGACGGTTCCATTGAGCGCGGTTATGCGGGAGAGTCAATCTATTATGATAAAGATAAATTCAGAGGAGATATGGAGATCGTCCGCTCTTATGCGAGACTGCTTACAAGTACGGGCATCAATGCCATATCCATCAACAATGTTAATGTGCACAAAAAAGAGACGTACTTCATAAAAGGCGATAATCTGAAAGAAATCAGAAAGATAGCCGATGTGTTCAGCGAATACGGAATCAGGACTTTTCTCGCTATCAACTTCGCCGCTCCCTTAGCGGTAGGCGGGCTTGACACGGCGGATCCCCTTGCACCGGAAGTCGCCGCATGGTGGGAGAACGTGACAGCTGACATATACAAAGAGATTCCTCAGNNGGCCCATTTACATATAACAGGACCCATGAAGATGGTGCGAATATGCTGGCCCGGGCGGTCAAGCCTTTTGGAGGCATCGTTATCTGGAGGTGTTTTGTTTATAACTGTACACAGGACTGGAGAGACAGATCCCTTGACCGCGCCAGGGCAGCTTATGATATATTTATGGCTCATGACGGCAAGTTCGAGAACAATGTCATCCTTCAGATCAAAAATGGTCCCATTGATTTTCAGATCAGAGAACCTAATTCCCCGCTTTTTGGGGCACTTAAAAAGACAAATCAGATACTGGAATTTCAAATCACCCAGGAGTACACAGGGCATCAGGTCGATATTTGCTATCTGATCCCCATGTGGAAGGAAACTTTGGATTTCGACACCCGCTACGGGAAAGATGCTTTTATTAAGAGCGAGATCAAAAAGAACTCACCGGATCCCAGACGGTCAGGAATAGCGGCGGTGGGAAGTGTAGGCATGGACGCAAACTGGACAGGCAATAAACTCGCTCAGGCAAATCTTTACGGATATGGCAGGCTTGTATGGGACAATTCACTCAGCGCTGAAGCGATAGCAAGGGAATGGGTAAACTTAACTTTTGAACTTCCCGAAGACGGAGCTGCAAAAGTCGTGGAGATCCTTACAACTTCAAGAGGTGTTTATGAAGACTATACCTGCCCTCTGGCAGTGGGATTTATGTGCAANNATCATTATGCGGACCGCAACGGCGTAGGCAGAGAACGCTCGGCCGCAAGAGGTACCGGATATACGAGGCAGTATTCAGATGCCAGATTCAGAGAATATGAAGATTTATCTTCCTGTCCCGATGAGCTTCTGCTGTTTTTCCATCATGTGCCCTATACCCATGTCCTCCGCTCAGGGAAGACTGTCATACAGCATATATACGACACACATTTTGCGGGAGTGGAGAAAGTAGAGCAGTACGAAAAGATGTGGGAGGGTCTGGAGCCTTTCTTAGATGAGGAAAGCTACAGGAATGTGAGAGACCGTTTAAAAAAACAAAAGGAAAATGCGATCAATTGGCGGGATCAGATCAATACTTACTTCTACCGAAAATCGGGAATCCCTGATGTCCATACTAGAAAGATCTATGACTAAAAATTGTCAGTTTAAATGGTTTTAATGACCGCACATTGTAAATTCTGGCGGTATTGGGTTTTGCAGACCCTGCAAATAAAAAAGAAAAGGAAGGAAAAGTATTATGAAAAAATGGAAGAGAAGTTCAGCTGTACTAGCAGCAGTTTTAACCGCAACAGTCAGCTTCACCGGATGCGGAAGCAATGGAGGAGGTTCGGCAACGGCTACTACGGTGTCATCGGGGAATGGCGNNAATTATCCGTGGCTCATCAAATACAGTCCTGACGGCACTGGTTTCTATGATTTGAACCAGGTTGAGGATATATTTGACTTTTCACAGTATGACGCAGGATTTTTAGAGACAGGAAAGACAGCCGGTGTGATGCAGGCCGTCCCATACGGCCAGAACACTCTGGGCGTTTATTTGAACAAATCCGCATTTGACAGAGCGGGTATTAAAGAAATCCCGTCCACATTCGAAGAGTACAAGGAAGCGGCCAAAGTCATTACAGCGCAGAATCCCGGCTCTTACCTGATTGTAAGCCCGACTTTCCGTTTTGCGGCTATTTATTATCTGCAGCAGAAGACTGGTAAGGGTGAATTCGATGAAAATCTGAATATGAATTACACGGTAGAAGATTACAAAGAAGCTATGACCTGGTACAAGGAGCTGGCAGACCTTCATGTTTTCTGCTCCAGGCAGGATTATCTTGAAAATGTAGGAAATGACCCTGTATCCATCGCTCAAAACGCAAAATTTATTGACGGAGGATATTTGGGAGTACTTGAGTGGACAGGCGGTATCGCTTCCAATGCACAGACACTTGCAGATAAAGGAGATGAGCTTATCGT
Source organism: Hungatella sp. UBA5982 (assembly GCA_002429965.1). Taxonomy (GTDB): domain Bacteria; phylum Bacillota; class Clostridia; order Lachnospirales; family Lachnospiraceae; genus Lacrimispora. Next base: position 50,823 of record DJBG01000123.1, on the reverse strand, counting down.
AGCACCCCTTCCGACAATCGATGGAGCAGTATTTAAAGGAACCATGGCAAAACCGTCATTGACATTTGCTATCTCCAAAAACTCCAAGCACCCCAGAGAAGCAGCAGAATTTTTGCAGTATATCTTAAATGATCCGGAAGGCACGAAGCTTATGGGTTCAAAGAGAGGCATGGTGGCATCTAAGTCCGCAAAAGCTGCCCTTGAAGCCGACGGACAGATTACGGGAGCAGTAAAGCAGGCTTATGACTTTACGGATCAAGCAGAAGTTATCAATAACTCCCCTATTTTTGAAGATGCCGTATTTACAAGTTCCTTTGAGAGTAATTATGAGAAATATGAATTGGGCGCAAGTACTGTAGACGAAGCTGCACAGGCATTCTTTGACGAAGCAGCCGATCAGGTTGCAAAGCTGAAAGCTGAATACGGGAAATAAAAAGAAATAATAACTGCCGGTTGGGAAATCAGCTGTTGTCTCACTGGTCATTGCGGGTCCGCCTGCAGCGGACCGCAATGACAAACCGGAACTCCGGTTATAAGACTTACAGCTAATGATGGCACCTGATGAAGGAAGAACCCTTTCTTATGTTATCTGATATAGGAACTTATTAACCATATAGCATCGCGGCTATATCATTATTGGCTAGGAGGAATTTTTTTGAAAAACAGCAAGATCGGGCTTTTGTATATTCTCCCCTGGATAATCGGAATGGTCTTTCTTACATTGTATCCGTTTATCAATGCACTTTTTATAAGCTTTACGGATTACAACCTGGTCAGAGAGCCGAACTTTATAGGATTTGCCAACTATGCAAAGCTATTTAAAGATAAAGATTTTATAGGCACGCTGAGACAGACACTTAAATATACAGTAATAACAGTGCCTTTGCAGCTTGCATTTGCACTTTTTATTGCATTTATTTTAAATTTTAAACTAAAGGCTATAAACTTCTACCGGACGGCTTACTATGTACCCTCCCTTCTGGGCGGAAATGTGGCGGTTGCAGTACTATGGCGCTTTTTATTCCAACAAGATGGGTTTGTCAATCATTTTCTTGGCATATTCGGTGTGGGACCTGTAAAATGGTTGTCTTCCGCTTCCGGAGCCATGGCTGTCATAGTACTTTTAAAAGTCTGGCAGTTCGGTTCAGCCATGCTGATATTCCTGGCGGCTCTTAAAGATGTGCCTCAGGATCTCTACGAAGCTGCAAGCGTGGACGGAGCTACGAAGTCTTATTCGTTTTTCAAAATCACGATTCCTCTGATCACACCGACGATTTTCTTCAATTTGGTCATGCAGCTGGTCAATGCTTTCCAGGAATTCAACGGTCCCTACCTTATTACGAAGAAAGGCCCTTTAAATTCTACTTACTTAACCTCTATGTTCATATATGACAATGCTTTCCAGCTTTTCAATATGGGTTATGCAAGCGCTGCCAGCTGGGTACTGTTTGTTATCATCGTATCTGTAACGGTAGTATTATTTGCTACCCAGGATCGCTGGGTATTTTATTCGGATAAGGGGGAATAACATGGCACGGACAATTTTGATCAGCGAAGTTGAAAGACGCAGAAGAAGAAAGAACATTATAAATGCTGTTTTCAGATATACCATACTTACGGTAGTAGCTCTGGTTATGATTTATCCCATCATCTGGCTTGTGGGAGCTACCTTTAAGACGAACAATGAGATATTTACATCAGTAAATTTCATACCCAGCAAAATCGACTTTACGCCTTATGTCAATGGATGGAAAACCAGAACGAAATTTACGTTCACCACGTTCTTTTTGAACACATTCAGTTTTGTTATACCTAAGATCCTTTTTTGCCTGATCACCAGCTCCCTGGTGGCCTACGGATTTGCCAGATTCAATTTTCCGCTTAAGAAGTTATTTTTCTCCATACTTATGGCAACCATGTTTTTACCGTCGGTCGTAACCAGGATTCCGCTTTACATTTTATGGAAAAATTTGGGACTTTTAAATACTTATGTACCTTTGGTGGCTCCAACCTTGTTTGCCAACGAGCCGTTTTTTATATTTATGCTGATCCAGTTCATGCGTTCCATACCGACGTATTTGGATGAGGCTGCTACCATAGACGGCTGCAATTCATTTGGGATTTTAACGATGATACTGCTCCCTGCATTNNTTGAAGCCGGCACTGATAAGCTGTACGATCTTTCAATTCGTATGGAGTTTCAATGATTTCTTAGGCCCCCTGATCTATGTGACGAGTCTTTCGAAATATCCTGTGTCACTGGCACTTAAGATGTCAATAGACCAAAGCAGCGGTATCGTGGAATGGAACCAGATCCTGGCGATGTCATTCCTGGCACTGCTGCCTGCTCTGATCCTGTTCTTCTGCTGCCAGAAGTATTTTGTAGAGGGAGTGACCAGCTCGGGAGTGAAAGGATGAGCAGCCTTAACGTAACCCCATATATTTCAGATCATGCGGTTCTGCAGAGAAATGAATTTATACCCATTAGAGGCACAGCAGATGGGGGAGGACGGGTAGAGGCCATACTCTCTAATGAAGCTGGAGGAGTCGAATTCAGAGAAGAGGCCTNNTCTATATAGGGGATGTCTGGCTCATGCCCGGTCAGTCGAATATGCAGTTGCCCATGAACAGGGTAAAGTATCGTTTCCCCAGGGAGTATCGTGAAGACGGGGATCCCCTTATCCGCCAGTTCACCGTCCCGATTAAGTGGGATTTTAAGGCGCCTGCAGATGAACTGTCGGGCGGGAAATGGGAAAGCTATTCCTTAGATTGCGCTTCTTATTTTTCCGCAGCCGGATATTTCTTTGGTGCAAAATTACGGGAAAGATACTCTGTACCCATAGGCCTTATCCTTACTGCAGTAGGCGGCACACCGATAGAGGCGTGGATGAGCAGAAAAGCGCTTACAGTCTTTTCCGGCAAAGCAAAAACAGCCGACGAGTGCAAATCAGATGAATATGTCAGGGGTATACAGAAAGAAGACGAAGAGAGGACTTTGTCGTGGTATAAGAAATTGGACGAAGATGATCGTGGGATATTAGAAGATTGTCTAAATACCGATTTGCAGGACTTATGGAAAACGGTCAGCCTGACCGATGATTTCTATATAAATGAAGATTTTGAAAAACCAGGTTCTGTTTGGTTTAAAAAGACTGTGACGATCCCGCCTGAACTTTCTGGCAAGCCGCTCCGGCTTTCCCTGGGAACCATCAAAGATGCGGACGATACTTACGTAGACGGGCAATGCATCGGAAATATCACATATAGATACCCGCCCAGGGAATATCACTTGGAGGGCCTGGCCGAAGGGGATCATGAAATCATGATACGTGTGATCGCTGTGTCCGGGCGGATCGTATTCACTAAAGGGAAGTCCCATCAAATGATTTTTGAAACAGGAGAGACGTTGTCCATCTCTGAAGGTTGGANNTAAGAGAAGCGCATCTTTGGAAGCTCTTACTCCCCCAACCTTTTTTGAGAGAAAGCCCATGGGTATGTACCAGTCTATGATAGCGCCTCTTCATGATTTTCCTATCTGCGGCATGTGCTGGTATCAGGGAGAGAGTAATGCAGACGACGACCGTTCTTATCCCCAGTATTTTAAGCGTATGATAGAGGATTACAGACGAAAGTGGCACATGGGAAAGTTTCCCGTTATTTATGTACAGTTACCCAATTATGATCTTGAAGATGCAGGAAACTGGGTACGTTTCCGGAATATGCAGCAGAGCCTTGCAAAGCTGCCGAACTGTGCCATGGTGGTCACTATAGATTGCGGTGAATACAATGACCTTCACCCAACGGATAAAAAGACGGTAGGAGAGAGAATGGCCATGGCGGCGTTTAAGATTGCATATCATGAGCCGGGGGAGTGGCTGTCCCCTGTATTCTCCCGCGCTGAAAGGAACGGTGATGAGATCATACTCTACTTTGATCATGGAGAGAAAGGATTCTCTGTATCAGGCGGTGAAACGGGAGGATTTGAAGTCTGCATATCAGAAAGATGGATTTCAGATCGCATAGAAGTCCGGACCCAGGGGGGTACGATGATTTTGAGCGCCCAAAAAAGAGAGGCAATTACCGGAGTACGTTATGCCTGGTCAAACAATCCGGAGAATGCCAATCTGCGTTCTGCATCGGGACTGCCGGTAACGCCGTTTGAGACAGTGATCGTATGATTGATTAAAGGGAAAGGGTATGGATGTTCCTATGTGTCATTTCAATTATGGTATAAAGATACAGGACCGAGAATGTGTGCGGTCCTGTATCTTTTTTCCATTAGCTTCCCGACTCCCACGGCGGGATGGAATATGAGGCGGGAGAGTATTGATACTGGTCAGCCAGTGCCTTGTCAAATAGGAAAGGATCCAATTCCTGTTCTCCCACGGCGGCGGCAGTACAGTCTATATAGGAAGTCTGGTTGCCCAGTTTAACAGCATTCCAACTGTGTTCGATCCCCTTTTTTGTGCCGGTTATGACCCAACAGGGAATTCCCAGCTGGTCACATATTCCCTTCAGTGCTCTGGAGTAGCCGGTGCAGACTGTGTTTTTGGTAACCAGAGCGCCATAGGCAGTACGGTCAAAGTGCATGGATTCCGCCATGCGGCCGGTACCGGAAAGGGAGGCAAGGGCGTAATCGTAGGAAGCATTGCCGGATATCTTCTGGAAGGCTGTGTTAAGAAGATCCTGAGGCAGATTCGATGGGGCAGTACGGCGTACGTCTTCCGCCATCTGGATCATCGCAAAAGAAAGGCTGTCTGCCGCTGTTTTAAGCGAACCTTCAGAAGCCTGCATGGATAACCGGATTTCATAGGTGCGAAAATCCCCGTTCTCCGACAAGGGTGTAAAGCTTAGGTCAGTGGCTTCACAGGGAAAGGAAGCGCAGTTTATCTCGTAGTTGTCAATGAGATTGAAAATGGAATCATCAGACAATCCTTTGGGCAGCTGTATCACAGCAACCGGAGAAGGAAAAGTATCTTCCCATTGGGGAATCAGGCCGGAACTTTTCTGGGTTGCGGCTGTGGGTTCGGAAGTTGGGGCTGTGAGAATCAGGGAAGCTAAAATGGGCAGGAAAGATAAAAAATGAACATTCATGCAAAGTGCTCCTTATAAAAAAATTATGGTTGATTTTTAAATATAATGCTGTTATAGTGAAAATGAACAAAAAAAGTTAGGTAACCTAAAAAAAATTGTACCTAACTTTTATTATACCACCGTTATTCTCGTTTGAGAATAGCGAATTGCTGATTTTTTGACATTTATATTTACATAAATTAGATAATTGGAGCCTAGCGGTGCCTATAAGCTTTCAAAAGGAGCCGGGTATCCTCCTGCGGGGCGTAAGGCTTTAAAAGTACCCAGTTAGAAAGTCCGTAGTCAGCAATTCTGACCGCATCTACTTTGCCGGTCTTAACCTTACGGACAGAGTTGTTATCGCAGCCATGGATAAGCTAGCATGGACTGCGCTGACATAAGAACCAGAATCAGTGGGATATACGTCCTAAGGGGGGTTAGTATTTACCGATGTACTCCACAATGATTCAAGTCTCATCGTCCAAGCTTTTGAGAGAGCAGGCCAGCTCTTTTGGTTCACTTGCGGTGCGGCGGATTTCAAAAGGTTATTCCACGGTTTTACCTAAGAGTCCTATGACGGTGATCATGCATTTGCTTTTGGAGACATACTTCAATCAGTGATGACAGATAGTGGGGAATTATCGATGGCTCATTGCTGATTCAATTTGTCTGGTGATGTGACGCTCTGGCAATTAGTGGTCTAACCTATTAAAACGAACGCTGAAATAAGAAGGAAGGCTGATAATCATCTTATTGCAGCCCAGGCACAAATGGAAAAACATAACAGGATGTTATGTTTGGATCCAAATATTATAAGTAAAGGAGAGGTAGAGAAAAATGAGAAGAAAACATGTGAGGGGCAAGGGAGTATGGAGAGCAGCGGCCTCCATAATGGCGGCAGTAGTCCTTACAACTGCGATCCCTTTAAACCTGCCTGTTTATGGGGAGGAACTGGTAAAGGAACAGGAAAGTCAGGAGCCTGACGAAGGGGTTACTGATGCAGGTGACGACAGTAACGGAGAGAAGCTGGTAGAGGAAAAGGAAACTCAAGAGTCCGAAGAAACGGTTGTTGATTCAGAGAACGACAGTAAGGAAGAGAATCAGGAAACGGACGAGAAAGACCACAGCGAGCCGGTGGATGACAAGACGGAAGAAAGTCAGGCGGAGGAAAGTCAGGCGGAAGAAAACCAAACGGAAGAAAGCCAGACGGAAAAAGAGAAATCGGACGAAAATCAGCGAAATGAGAATGAAACAAAGCCGCAAAATGAAAGCCCGGTGGCAGATGACGCTCTGATAGGAAATGTGGATGGAGAACAGAATAAGCCGCTGGACCAGGCTGTATCAACAAAAACGGCACGGGTTGCTGTATCGGGCGATGATTTTGAGATCAACAAAAAAGGAGTGATCACCGGGTACAATGGAAATGATACGGATGTGGAAATACCGTCAGAGATTGATGGGGTAATCGTGACGGGGATTGAAAGTAGCGTTTTTGAGTATTCCGATATTGAAAAAGTATCCATACCTGATACGATTAAAACAATAGGAGACGATGCATTTTCATGCAGTTTTTATCTGGAATCGGTTTCTTTTTATGGCAATGTGCCTTCCATTGGGAATGCTGCGTTTTATCAATGTGGTGAGGCAACAGACGGCCTTACGTTCCACTGCCCAAGCAATTTAGAGAGTGAATATATTGAGGCATTAGCAGAGTGGGTATATGGCGGGAGTGGTAATAATGCACTTGAAAGCGACCTTGCTCCATATGAAGGCGATATACCTTCCGTACCAAAGCCGGAGGATTATCTGGATGCAGTGGATGATTCATCATCCGGCGGAGTCATTATCAAAGGGGTAAAATCCGGAAGCAAGGAAACTTCTATCCCGATTCCGGAAACCTTCAATGGAAAGACTGTTACACAGATTAAGGCCGGAGCATTTAAAAATAGTACAAAGATTAAAACGGTAACCATAGAAGCGGGAATAACCTCCATTGGAGATGGGACATTTAATGGATGCAGCAGCCTGGAGACAATCACATTCCCCGATACGCTGTCCAGTATCGGCAGTGAGGCTTTTTATAACTGTCAGAAGCTGTCCGGTGTAACTTTCCCTGGAAGTTTAAGAGTGATCGGAAGCAATGCTTTCTATCAGTGTCTTGCTCTTGAACGTGCTGACTTAAGTCAGACGGAAATGACGGTTATAGCCCCAAATACATTTGAAAACTGCCAAGTTTTATCAGAGGTGGAATTGCCGGAAGGTTTGGAGACAATCGAACAGTATGCTTTTTTCAAATGTAATGATATTACAGAAATTATCCTGCCGCAGAGTCTTAAGAAAATTGGCCAGGGAGCATTCCAGTATGCCCATTTGACAAAGGTGGAGATCCCCGCAGGTGTAGGGCTGATTGGGGACAAAGAATTTGCTGCCGAGGCATTCTGGTGTGACGGACTTAAAGAAATAAATGTAAGTGAAGATAATCCGTCCTATGCGGATGTGGATGGCGTGCTTTACTCCAAGGATAGGAAAACATTGCTTTATTATCCCAATGGAAGGGAAGATACGGTATATGAAATCCCGAAGGGCGCAGAGGAAATTTGCGGATACGCATTTAAGGTTCCTGCAGGGCAGAGACCGGCCAACTGGGATCCGGCCAAAGGTAACAATTTAAAGACAATCGTATTTCCTGCTACCCTTAAGAAGGTTGGAAACGGAGCATTCGCCCAGAGGACATTAGATAGTATAACTATTACGCCAAATATAGAATGGGGAACTTATGTGCTTGACAACTGTAAGGTAAAGACCATTGAAATTGCTGAAGGCGTAACGGAAATCCCAGATAACTTTTTTTATGGTGCAACCGGATTTCAGGAGCTTAACCTTCCCTCATCTTTAAAGAGGATTGGAAACAGTGCCTTTGACAGGTTCCCGTTGGAGAGCATTGAACTGCCGGATGGTCTGGAAGAAATCGGGGTGGAGGCATTTGAATGCAGCAAACTGACCGGCATAAAAATTCCAAAAACAGTAAAAACCATTGGAGACCGTGCATTTTACCTGAATAAAAATCTTAAAGATGTGGTATTTGAAGAGGGTTCTGCTCTAAAGAATACAGGGGCATTTACGTTCAACTCCTGTTCAAAGCTGGAAACCATAACGCTGCCTTACGGGGTAGAAGTCATAGACAACGGCTGTTTCAGTAGCTGCGATTCTCTGGAGTATGTGGGAATTCCATCTACGGTAACGACACTGGGAGATTTTGTTTTCTCAGGAAGTGGCATCCGGACTATGGAATTGACAGATAGCATCCGGTATATGGGAACCGGCGTTTTCCGCAACAGTTTATTAGAGTATGTAAAGCTGCCGGCATCGCTGGAGTCCATGGGCACCTGTACTTTTGAATGGTGCCGGGATTTAGAAAAGGTGATCTTCCCGGATAATATGAAGTTAAAAGATCTTCCTTCTGATACATTTTTCTACTGTATAAATCTTACCGGCCTTACCTTACCGGCCAGCATTGCCAGGACGGAGCCTTGCTCCCTGTCTTACTGTGACAGTCTGGAAAAAGTGGAGTATAAAAACAAAAATTTACAAAGGTCGGTTTTTGATTGCTTTGCAATTAATTTAAACAGTTATTTCGGATATGGAGAGTGGGATGAAGGCACAAACTATGATTTATACATTCCTGCAGATACTACCATTTCTACGAAAAACGGATTTACAGTTAATACAAATATTACAACCCCAGAGGCAGATAAAACGGAGGATCTCTACAATGAGGCCATGAATTATGCAAATGGGTCCGACAGCACAAAGACCAGAAGTGCATCTGCTGCTACGGCGAACTGCGGGTGCGCAGGCGGAAACGGTGTTTTCAAGTATACAGCGACCATAAGCCCTAAATTCAACTATATTGTTACCCAGGGTCAGGATTCGGGCGGTAAAGACGAGAACCAGAATCCTACAAATCCTAAGGATAATGAAAACGGGACGAATCCTGGTGATACGCCTTCTGGAAATACACCTTCTGGAAATACAACTTCTGAAAGCTCATCTTCTAAAGATACGGTTTCAAGAACAGGAGCAAATGCNNGACGTAACCGGTGGACCTAGCACCACACATTCAGATGGAAAGACTCCGGCGGCAGGTACCTGGGCAAAGGATGGGAAGGGGTGGAAGTTTAACTATACAACTGACCGGACCAGTGCCTTGGGTTGGGAATATGTTACCTGGAATGGCGTCTCCGGTTGGTATTATTTTAACAAAGAAGGCTATATGCTGATCGGCTGGATAGAAGATAATGGAAGAAAATATTATCTTGACCAGCCAGGAGAAACCGTTCTGGGACGGATGGCCGAAGGCTGGAATCTGCTGGACGGAAAATGGTACTATTTTAATGCGGTTTCAGACGGAGCCAGAGGTGCCTTGCTTACGAATACATTGACTCCTGATGGATACAGAGTGGGGGCGGATGGTTCCTGGAATGGCTTATAATAATGGGCAGATCTTACCTTCGCATCTGGAATACTGCCTATTATCAGTAAATAACCAGAATCATGCCAGGAGTTCCTCCTGAAAATAGTTATGAGAAAAAGGACTGAATCTAACAAGATTTACTTTGTTAGATTCAGTCCTTAACTATGTATTTTCTTTATTTGTTTTATATACACTGTAAACTAAAATTCTTTTCCGTATCCGTTTAACCATGCTCTATCTTCAAATGTTTTTTTTGTCACACCAGGATTTACTTCATCTGGTATTCCCAAAGGCATATAGATAACTACCGTTAAATCTTCCGGTACGCCAAGAAGATCCCCCATTTTTTTTGCTTTTTCTCCCTCAATCTGTCCCTCAACCCAGGTAGTTGAATATCCCTTTGCATTTATAGCCAATAGAATATTCTCAGCTGCGGCGGAGTAATCATGTATATGGTAGGAATTACCCTTATAGGAAATCGTCTCTTTTGTCAACAGAAGGATTGCTGCAGGTGCGGTAAGTGCCCATGAAGCACCATAAATAGTAGCTAGATTGTACACCGTCTTCTGATCATTTACTGCGATAAAACAAGTTGTCTGCTGATTGCAGCCAGAAGGAGCAGCCGCGCCGGCTTCCAGAATCTCTTTTAAATCGGTATCTGGTACATGATCCGGTTTGAATGTTTTACGATAACTCTTTCTTGTGAGGATTGCTTCCATTAAGTCCATTCTATCATGTCCTTTCCATCTTCCTGTTTTGATTGTGCTTCTTTGTAAAAGTATATCATATATTCCTATGTTTCGCGAGTATATTGTTCTTCTTATTTGACGCATTGTGCCATAGATGAACAGAACCGGGTTCCGCTTATGATAGGAAAGTACCTGGTTATGGAAGAAAAGGAGTAAACGATACTCTGATAGTTAGACACGGCCTCTTTTTCTGTGTCTACTATCAGGGTATCGTTTATTTTTATTATATAACTGATTGTAAGATATAAAAGATGGGATTTATTTTGCAGCCTTTTCCGAATAAACTGTGGTCACAAGGTTTTCATAGGGAACCCGTTCCTTCAATTGTCCGGACTCCTCCAGAATATTTTCCAGAAGCTCAAAGCTCTCTTTTTCAAACACGGTATCCTTTTTCCAGGTATCCTGTGCTTTATAGCGGTCAACGATTGCTGCTATGGTGGCTACGTCGGTTTCCTTAAATTGAGGCTGAATCACTTTTGCGATTTCTTCCGATGAATGGGAATTCACGTATTCCAGACCTTTTTGAATGGCATTGGTGAATTTCTGTATAATTTCCGGATTTTTTTCCAGATAGCTTTTCTTTGCACTGTAGGCAGTGTAAGGAATATAACCGGAATCAACGCCAAGAGAAGCCACAACGTGCCCGCTGCCTTCTTTTTCAAGCCCTGTGGCAAATGGTTCAAACTCCACGGTATAGTCCGCGTCATTGCTGGTAAATGCCGCAGCAGTCAGGCCAAAGTTTATGCTCTGGTCAATGGATAAGTCCGTGACAGGGTCGATGCCATTTTTTTTCAGGATATACTCAAAGACCATTTGCGGCATTCCCCCGGCTCTTCCGCCCAGTACCTTTTTGCCTTTTAGATCCGTCCATTTAAAGTCAGGCTGAGTGTTTCTTCCTACAAGAAAGTTTCCGGCTCTCTGGGTCAGCTGTGCGAAGTTGACGGCATAGTCTTTAGAGCCGTTTGCGTAAGTATAGATGCTGGCCTCAGAACCCATAAATCCGATATCGGCATCGCCTGATATCAGAGCAGTCATAACCTTGTCGGCGCCGGCCCCGTTGACTAAGGTTAAGTTAATGCCTTCATCCTCAAAATATCCCAGTTCAATGGCTGAATACTGGGGAGCGTAGAAGATGGAATGGGCAACTTCATTTAGTGTGACCGGAGTTAATTCAGATGCCTTTGCTTTTGAACCGCAGGCAGTCAGGCTAAGTAAAGAAGCTCCGGTGAGTATGGCCGCCAGAAAAAAGTGATAGGCTTTTCTCATAAAATCCTCCTTTGGGAAATCTTAATACTACATTTTATTATAAGAATATGGGAAGGTACTTTGTCTTACAAAATTTTTTATAATACCGTGGCACTGGCAGATATATGATAAAAAAGCGGTCTTATATGTTTTCTGGCCGTGGTTCTGCAGCTTGTCAGGGAGACAGCCAGCATGAATGCAACCAGGAATAAGGCGATTGTCTTTTTCATATCATTCTCCCTTTCTTAGTTTCTCCTAGTGGCATTGTATGAGGGGGGTCAGGCTGCCGTTCCGTCCATTTATATATTTCTGTATTTTAGGATGGAATAAGAAGAGAAACTGTGTTATACTGCTATAGTAAAATTTACAAAGCAGGAGAAATTCAATGGACTATCGGATGATTGTGCTGGATTTGGATGGGACGCTGACCAATGGTCATAAGGTAATCACACCCAGGACCAAAGAGGCACTTTCTGAATTAAAACAACAGGGCGGAATCATTGTACTAGCTTCCGGACGGCCTACTTACGGGGTGATGCCCCTTGCCAGAGAATTAAAGCTTCATGAGTCAGGAGGATACATTCTGTCCTTTAACGGAGGCCGCATTATTGATTGCAAAACCGGGGAAACGGTTTTTGCAAGGGAATTGCCTGTGTCCTCAAATTCCAGAATCATCCGCATGGCAAAGGAACATGGAGTGAACATCCTTACCTATGAGGATGATTTAATCATCACTCCCAATGCCGGGGATGAATATGTAGAAAAGGAATCAACCATCAACAAGCTGAAAGTAAAAGAAATCCAGGATATGGAGACTTATGTACAGTTTCCGGTAGTAAAATTCCTGATGCTTGATGAAGGTAACTACCTTGCCATGGTGGAACCAAAGGTAAAGGCAGCGTTAGGGCGTGATTACAGCGTTTACCGTTCGGAACCCTATTTTTTGGAGATACTTCCTAAAGGAGTTGACAAGGCGGCAAGCCTGGAGCGTCTGCTCATGAAGCTTGGCATGAGCAAGGATGAGATGATTGCCTGCGGAGACGGCTACAACGATTTGTCCATGATCCAGTATGCAGGCCTTGGCGTTGCTATGGAAAATGCAGTTCTCCCGGTGAAGCTGGCAGCCGATTATGTGACCCTTTCCAACAACGATGACGGAGTGGCTCATGTTATAGAAAAATTTATGCTTTCATGATGTCTCCGAAGGGTGGACTTTACAACTTTAGTATGTTAAAATGCAGCTAAGGGCAAAAACAAGAAAAAGGGGATTGATCGATATTATGAATAAAAAGATTAAGACAGATGCGGTAGACCATCTGTTTGAAGCCATTTTAACCTTAAAATCTTCAGAGGAGTGCTATACTTTTTTTGAAGATGTATGCACAGTCAATGAACTGTTAAGCCTATCCCAAAGGTATGAAGTGGCAAAGATGCTGAGGGAGGGCCGTACTTATCTGGAGATCGCAGAAAAGACTGGGGCGTCCACTGCAACTATCAGCCGTGTGAACCGCTCCTTAAATTATGGAAACGATGGATATGATATGGTGTTCAAGCGTTTAGAGGAAGAAAAAAGAGAAGGCTGAATAAAACAGGGGACAAGCCGTGATCCGGTGCTCGCCCCTGTTTTTTATATATCATTTTTTCTTCTTTATGTTTACGGGCTCTGTTTCTCTTAAATCATCAATGATCTGCTCAATAATCTGCTTCTTTAAATATACATCAAAGGAAAGCTCACAGATCCAGGAAAAGAGACGGAGATATTCCAGGTCATCTTTCTGGAGTCCTTTATCTTCAAAGGCCTTGCCGGCGTGCTCGTATTTTTGGATGATATCCTCCTTGATACGGCCGATTTCGCCTTCTACCTGAGAAAAAACTTCCCTGTAGATATCCTCCAAAGGGATCCCTTCCGAAGAATTAAAATGCTTTTCCGTAATGGGTCGGAAGAGCTGCTCAATGTCATGAAAAGAGAGAAGATTTTTANNCAGAATGTGTTCTCTGGAATATTTCTTTTTATTAGGAGCCGGAAGGAGATTGTTCTTAGCATAATTATTGATCATGGTCTTGGTCAGGACCTTGTCCTCAGGATAGCGTTTCGTGTCCTTTAAGTGCTCATCCATGAAGGTAGTGACCTGATCCATGTACAGATCTATATTTGGAATGGTTTCCGGCCTGATGTGGTCTAAGGATTCCAGATGCTTCAGGATTTCCTGCATTCTTTCGTCGTTGGTCTTCATATGATTTCCTCTTTCCTGCCCATGCCTTTTGGGCATAAGGTATGCCCGCAGGGCGCCGACCTTCTGTACGGCGGCTGCCGCACATGAGGGATGGTCCCTTTGTCATATCATATTATATAGTATTCAATACCAGATGACAAGGGGGAAAAAGATATAATAGGCTAAATTTTTTTAAGAATACCTGAAAAAGTTTCTTGACTTTTGCGGAATGTGTGCTAATCTAGAATTATCAGAGAAATGAACGAAAGGAGACCCATCATTATGAAAAAAGTATTAGCAACAGAAAAAGCGCCGGCAGCAATCGGCCCATATTCTCAGGGCGTGCGTGGAGGCGATTACGTATTTATATCTGGACAGCTTCCCATTGACCCTGCCACCGGTGAATTTGCAGGTGACGATATCGTATCCCAGACAAAACAGTCATTGACAAACATCAAATCTATTCTGGAAAGCGAAGGCTTATCCATGGCTGACGTGGTTAAGACAACCGTTTTATTAAAGAATATCAGTGAGTTTGGAGCAATGAACGAAGTTTATGCATCCTTCTTTGAAGGAGAATGCCCGGCTAGAGCCGCATATGAAGTGGCAGCTCTTCCAAAGAACGCTCTGGTTGAAATCGAGGCAATCGCTTATTTCAGCAAATAATGAGCCAGGCGCAGGAATGAAGGTATTCCAGGGAGTACAGCACTTTGAAATGCTTGACAGTGTTTCAGAGGGCTTTGCTCTCTTTTTGTATTTCTGTAAACATAAGGCGTATTTCAAAGGCAGTTGTAGAAATAAAGGGCTTTTTGCGAAAGAAATTGGTTGCATATTGACGGACTTATATTATAATAAATTAGATAGTCCGTTTTTTTTCTTTGGCTCATCGGACTGCCGGTTTTCTGGAACCAGGCTGCATCCGGTTTGTGTTCATTATGAAAATCAGGCTTGAAATTACATATGGAAGCTGGTACTCTAACGATGAAGATTGACGAAACGGCAGAAGAATATCTGGGCCGGATTCCTATGTGGACCAGAAAGAAGAACTCTCTGGAAGATATCCGGAAATTCCTTTGTGAAATGGGGGAACCGGATGAAGGGATGAAAATTTTTCATGTGGCAGGTACCAATGGAAAAGGGTCGGTATGTGCATTTCTACAGTCTATTTTAAAGAAAGCAGGCTGCAGGGTGGGAACATTTACCTCCCCTCATCTGATTGAAATCAGAGAACGTTTCTGCATAAATGGAGAGATGGTATCGGAAAAGGTTTATGAAGAAAGCTATCAGACCGTGCGAATGCTTTCTGAGAATATGATGGAGAAAGGATATTGCCATCCGTCTTATTTTGAGTTTCTGTTTTATATGGCAATGGACATGTTCCATAAGACAGAAGTAGATATTGTAATTCTGGAAACCGGTCTTGGAGGAAGGTTGGACACGACCAATGTCATTAAGTCTCCTCTGGTGTCGGTGATTACCTCTATCAGCCTGGACCATACGGAATATTTGGGAGATACCATTGAAAAAATCGCATGGGAAAAGGCTGGAATTATAAAAAAAGGGGTGACCGTAGTTTTTGACGGAAACGACGGACAGGCTTCCCGGGTTATCCGCTGCAGAGCAGAGGAGCTTGGCTCTCCATTCTGTGAGGTGGACAGGCTGGGATATGAGATAACCGGATATGAAGATAAAGGCTGCAAGGCCAGATTTTTTAAAGCAGAAGGAGATTTTATTGAAGTCACCGTTCCGACCGTTGCGGAATATCAGGTGATGAATGCCTTCCTTTCGTTTAAAGCTCTTGAGGCGGCAGGGCTTAAGGAGGTCATGGGCCTGGAGATATTTAAAGAGCAGGTGAAAGAAGGAATTGCTAGCATGTACTGGCCGGGAAGAATGGAAGAAGTGCTTCCGGGAGTATATCTGGACGGAGCCCATAATCCGGGCGGTATCCAGGCTTTTGTCAGGGCAGCAGCCGGTTTGTGCGAAGCAGGGAAGAAACGGGCTGATCTTTTGTTCTCGTCAGTAACTGATAAGGATCACGATAAAATGATAAAGGAAATTGCAGGAACACTGCCTCTTGATCTAGTGGCGGTGACTCATATTCATTCGGAAAGAGGACTTGAAACGGATGTCCTGCTAAAAGAGTTTCAAAATGCCTGCGGCTGTAGTGTGGAAGGTTTTCAGACAGTGGAAGAGGCTGTTTTATACATGCTTCATAAAAAGGATGAAGGGCATCTGTTGTTTTGTGTGGGTTCTCTTTACTTGATGGGGGAGATAAAAGCGGTATTAAGGAGGAACGGATATGATTGATTTTGAAGCTGAGATTAACAGTTACAGGCCAAGCCTGGAGGTTGATGCAATTGAAGATGCCATTGTAAGAAGTGATTTGACGGATATGAATGACTTAATGATGGATCTTATAAAAGAAATCAACAAGGAATAGGCGGTTAAAATATGGATTATGAAAGAAAAACCCGGGTAATCGCAAACAGCTATTACAACATGGGGCTGGAACGGGCAAAGCTCAGGGATTTGTCAGGAGCTTCCGAATGCCTGAAAAAAAGCCTCCATTTTAACAAGTACAAGACAGAAGCAAGGAACCTTTTGGGGCTGATTTATTATGAGGTCGGAGAAGTGGGCGAGGCTCTTGTACAATGGGTAATCAGCATGAACTTACAGCCCGAAGGAAACCGTGCGGATGAATACCTCGGTGAGATACAGAGAAAATCAGGCTCCATGGAGACAGAGCGGCGCGCAGTCAGAAGATTCAACCAGGCCCTGGTCTACGCCCAGAGCGGCAGTGAGGATCTGGCAATCCTGCAGCTTAGCAAGGTTGTGGAAAGCAAGCCTAACTATGTGAAGGCCCAGCTTTTGCTGGCACTCCTTTGTATAGCCAGAGAGGATTATCAGAAGGCAGGTAAAGCCGTTTATAAGGTATTACAGATCGACCGCAATCATCCAAAGGCACTCTATTACAAGTCCCTGGTCAAGGATACGGCCGGGAATGGAAAAAGTGAGCGTGAGCCGGAAAAAAGGAAGCTGAAAAATGTGCTTTCCCACAGGCAGATGGAAGATGACGATGTGATCATCCCCCCAAGCTATCGGGAGAACACCAAGGATCAGGCGGTGGGGAACATTCTTGCCGGACTTTTGCTGGGAGCGGCTGTAGTCTTCTTTCTGGTAATGCCGGCCAATACAAAATCCATTAATGAACTACATAATCAGGAAATATTAAAATACAGCGAACAGTTAAGCCAGGCCAACCAAAAAGCTGACAGCCTGACGGCACAGCTTGGATCCCTGGAAACAGAAAAAAAGACTGCAGAGGCTTCCTTAGCTTCTCTTACCAGTGATTCAGACAGTGTTCTGGCCCAGTATCAGGCCGTGATTGGAATCCTTCAGGCATATAAGAAAGATGACTTTCCGGCTTCTGTGAAGATTTATGCCGGGTTAAATCCGGATCTTATCACTTCCCCCGATGTCCAGGCAATCGTAGGTGAGATAAGAAAGGATATGGTGGAGAATGGCTGTCCGATTCTGGAAGGTCTTGGGGACAAGGCGATGGAGGCAGGGGATGCCCAAACTGCACTTGCTTACTACTTGAAATGCCTTGATTTAAAGCCGGCCAGCTGGCAGGCAAAATACAAGACGGCAGTCATTTATAAGGGAATGGACCAGAAAGAGCAGGCCAATGGGTTGTTCTCCGACATCATAAATAACAGCAAAGATGAAGAGCTATCTGCTAAGGCAAAATCAGAACGTGGTTTTTGACATAATTTACTTTGTGAAGGCAAGCAATGCGCAGCCTGAGCTTAGTAAATTAGTCGTTCGATGAACGAAAGTGAATCGAACTTCCTTAATTTTAGCTATTGAAAGACACTACAGAAGAGTAATTTTTTTTGTGGTGTCTTTTTTTCATTTTTCCGGGCCGTTTCCGGCGGCCGGGTGACGCTCTTTTTTGGTATTACGGACAGACAATAAGGAATGGAGGAGTATTGCATATGAATCAACCATACTTTACATATGAAGCAGAGGGGCAGACACTGATTGTCCATCTGCCGGAGGAGTTGGATCATCATAACTGTTCAGGGCTTAAATACGAAACCGATTTAATCCTTTCCGAGAACTATATCAGGCGCATTGTTTTTGATTTTTCAATGACCAGGTTCATGGATTCCTCGGGAATCGGTATCTTGCTGAACAGGTATAAGCAGATGGCTTTAAGCGGGGGAACCATAGCCATCTACGGTGCAGGACCCCAGGCTCTCCGCATTCTAAAAATAGGGGGGATATTAAAATTAATGAAATTATATGACTCTAAGGAAGCAGCAGTCACAGGTTGAGGAGGAACGTATGTCAGAACAGAATAAACCAGAAATTCTGAAAATGGAATTGGAAGCCCTGTCAAAGAATGAAGAATTTGCCAGAGTGGCAGTGGCAGTTTTTATGGCAAGATTGAATCCCACCCTGGAAGAGGTGGATGATGTAAAAACAGCCGTGTCGGAGGCAGTTACAAATGCAGTCATCCATGGATATCAGGGGAATGGAGGAATCATTTACCTGGAAGTGGTGATAGACGGCCAGGAAATTGCAGTAACCGTTCGGGATACGGGTATCGGAATTCCCGATATCAAGCTGGCCATGGAGCCTATGTATACCACAGATCCGGATGGAGAGCGGTCAGGCATGGGATTTTCCTTTATGGAAGCGTTTATGGATCAGGTGGAAGTAAAATCGGCGACCGGAGAGGGTACCGCCGTAACCATGAAAAAGAAGATTAACAGGTGAGCCTTATGGATGAGACCATGAGATTGATAGAAATGGCTCACGAAGGAGATAAAGCGGCAAGAGACCGGCTTGTGACCGACAACTTCGGGCTGGTTTGGAGCATTGTGCGCAGATTTACAGGGCGTGGTTATGAACCTGAGGATTTGTTTCAAATCGGCAGCATTGGCTTAATGAAAGCCATTGATAAATTCGACTTATCCTATGAGGTGAAATTTTCCACTTACGCGGTGCCCATGATAACAGGAGAGATCAAACGTTTTTTAAGAGACGACGGTATGATNNCTATTAAACCGCATGGTACTTAGAGAACTTTTAACCGCGCTTTCCGACAAGGATCGGGAAATTATTATCAGGCGTTATTATTATAACGAGACTCAAAGTCAAATTGCGGCAAAGCTTGGAATATCCCAGGTTCAGGTTTCCAGACTGGAAAAAAAGATTTTAAAACAGATGCGGGAAAAAATGTAGAATAAAATAATTTTATACGGCTCATACTAGCTTTGAAAACCAGAGAAAAGGATGTGAGCACGTATGGAATCCATAAAACATAAGCTTGTCATGGCGCTTCTTGTATTATGCCTGATTGCAGTAGCCGCTGCTATCTGGTATATGATTGCGGTCATGCCGGATGGAACAGAAAAAGAAGGGACGCTGGTAGAAGCCATTCCGGGATGGGAGATGATGGTTTCATGAGCAAGACCGTTTATTTGAATATCAGCCAGATTACAGAGGTGCGGCACAAGGATATCCAGTTAAAGGATGTGGCGGATGTTTATTGCGACGATACGGCCATTATGAATAAGTGTAAAGCCCTTCGGATCAAAACCATCCATTTAGACCGCAACAAGCGGTATATAGAAAAAACTTTGGATGTAATCAAGAAACTGATGGAAATGGATTCGACTCTTCAGATCAATAACGTGGGAGAGGTAGACTTTATCATAGATTACCATAAGCCCAAATCTCCCATGTGGGTCTGGCAGTGGACCAAAACCATTTTTGTCTGTATCGTATGTTTCTGTGGTGCCTCCTTTGCCATAATGACCTTTAATAATGACGCCAGCGTTAAGGATGTTTTTAAGGAAATTTACCGGATCATCATGAAGCAGGAGTCCAGCGGATTCACGATTTTGGAGGTCAGTTATTCCGTAGGACTGACTCTTGGAATTGTGGGATTCTTCAATCATTTCGCAAAATACAAGATCAATACCGATCCAACTCCGCTGGAGGTGGAAATGCGGCTTTATGAAGACAATATCAGTAAGACTCTGATCCAGAATGATGGAAGAAAGGAGACGGATATTGATGTTTCTTAGAGAAGTATTTCTTGTTTTTATTGGGCTCAGCGCTGGCGGCATAATAGCAGCCGGCGTTTTTGCATTTTTGGTAATTATTGGCATATTTCCAAGGCTGATCGGAGTGACCCACACAAAGAAGCATATTTTGCTCTTTGAGTCAGTTATCATTCTTGGCGGTGTCCTTGGGAATGTATGGGATATTTATGAAATTCCTATAGGGTTCGGCGGAAATCTGGCTCTTGGTATATATGGGCTTTCCGTAGGAATCTTTGTGGGCATTCTTGTCATGTCCCTTGCGGAGACTTTAAAAGCCCTGCCTGTAATCGGCCGTAGAATTCATCTGGCTGTTGGTCTGCAATATTTGATCCTTTCCCTGGGGCTTGGTAAATTGATCGGCTCTCTGATCTATTTTACAGCGAATTTTGGACAGTAGCATCAGGAAAGGATTTGCAGAATGTAGAAATGCCCAAAGGGCATACCTATATTGCCCGGAAAGCACGGGCGCAAAGGAGGAAAATAATGGAAGTAAACAAAAAAGCATATGAGGCTTATGTAAAACAGGTGACTCCGGTGCACAAAAGGTGGCCGGGGCTTATAAAGGCTTTTTTTGTGGGGGGAATTATATGTACCCTGGGACAGCTTGCTACAACTTTATTCATGAATGCAGGTCTGGAAAAGGAAGCGGCCTCTGCCTGGACCACTTTGGTACTGATTGCAGCCAGTGTTATCCTGACAGGATTTAACATTTACCCCAAGATTGTAAAATTTGGCGGAGCAGGAGCCCTGGTGCCGATCACGGGATTTGCCAATTCCGTTGTGGCTCCGGCTGTGGAATTTAAGGCAGAAGGCCAGGTGTTTGGTATCGGCTGTAAAATCTTTACCATTGCCGGTCCTGTTATATTATACGGGATATTAAGCTCCTGGATCCTTGGAATCATCGCCTATGTATTAAAGGCCTTTCAAATGCTGTAGGAATGAACCGGTCAGAGAAATGGAGAGAGAAAATGCAGATAGGAAAAGCAAGTGTTAAATTTGAAGAACCCCCGATTATTGAAAGCATGGCTTCCATAGTCGGTAAAAAAGAAGGTCAGGGTCCCCTGGGAAGTTTGTTCGATGTGGTAGAGCAGGATGACATGTTTGGAGCGGACAATTGGGAAAAGGCGGAGAGTGCCCTTCAGAAGCAGACGGCTGATCTGGCCATTGAAAAGGGGGATATCCGGAAAAAGGACCTCCGTTATTTGTTTGCAGGAGACTTACTGGGACAGCTGATCGCCACTTCCTTTGGAACGGTAGATTTGGAGATCCCCCTATTCGGTCTGTTCGGAGCCTGTTCTACTATGGGAGAAGCTCTTAATCTGGGAGCTATGACCGTGGCAGGAGGCTATGCGGATAAGGTCATGGCAATGGCTTCCAGCCATTTTGCAACGGCTGAAAAGCAATTTCGATTCCCTCTGGGATATGGAAGCCAGAGGCCGTTTTCTTCCTCATGGACTGTTACAGGCTGCGGTGCTGTGATACTCACCAAGCACAGGAAAGAAGGAATTGCTGCCATCACCGGAATCACCACCGGACGCATGGTGGATATGGGAATTAAGGATTCCATGAACATGGGAGCAGCCATGGCCCCTGCCGCCTTCCACACCATTCAGCAGAATTTTGATGATTTTCATGTGGATGAATCCTATTATGACAAAATTATCACAGGAGATTTAGGCCAGGTCGGCCGGACAATCCTGCTTGATTTTATGAAAAATAAAGGACATGATCTGGAAAAACTGCATACGGATTGCGGGATCGAGATATTTAACAGCGAAGACCAGGATACTCATGCAGGAGGAAGCGGCTGCGGATGTGCGGCTTCCACCCTTTGTTCTTATATACTTCCTAAGGTACAAAGCGGTACATGGAAACGGGTCCTGTTCGTGCCTACCGGAGCCCTCCTTTCCACAGTGAGCTTTAACGAAGGTGAAACGATCCCTGGAATTGCCCATGCAGTTGTGATCGAAAATATAGGAAACCTATAGCCCGCATTCATAATTTGGCGAAGAATTTCCGCCTAATTATGAATGGCATGGCGAACACAAGGAAAGTAAAAAGAAAGGAGACAGCAATGGATTACGTGAAAGCATTTTTAGTCGGAGGAGCGATCNNCAGATATTAATGGATAATACAAAACTGATGCCTGGCCGCATCATGGTTCTTCTGGTGGTAACCGGAAGCATCCTGGGCGCTATTGGTATCTACCAGCCCTTTTCCGACTGGGCAGGAGCCGGGGCTACTGTTCCCCTTCTGGGCTTTGGAAACACCTTATGGAAAGGCGTATGGAAGAGCATGGGAGAGGATGGATTTTTAGGGATTTTTAAAGGTGGATTTACTGCAAGCGCAGTAGGAATCTCCGGAGCGTTGATTTTCGGATACCTGGGATCTGTTATATTTAAGCCCAAGATGAAGAGCTGATATTACCAGGATGAAACGAAGTCCTAATACAAAAAGGGTGCCTAAAAAGCCGGTTTGGTTTTTGAGGCACCCTTTTTGTTTTAATACCAGGGAGGAATCTGCGTTGAGTTGCCAGGATTCTGGGGTACATATCCAGGTCCATACTGCTGTGGAATTCCGCCGGATGAATCTGAATTATCTCCCGGAGGAAGGATAATTGAGTTGGCAGAATGGATGGTGCAATAACCTGGCATTGCGTATTTGGAGTCATCCGTTGTCCCTTCTTCTCCCGCGGGAATTGCCATAAAGATTGCGGTGGTCCGTTCCGGACAATAAGGAGTTGGCAGACGGTGGGATACAGAGCAGACCGTTGCGCGTACATGATTGTTGCATACATCGGTTGGGACTGTACCTTTTGCAAAATACTCGGTGTATACCGCATTGCCTCTGGGGTCGTTGTTGCAGACGCCGGAGACTGNNTTCTATGCTGTCAGGCACTGGAAAGCCAGGATCGGACATTCCTTCATGGACCCTGGTCATGATCTTCCGCCAGATGGCTTTGTGGAAGGAGGCTCCTCCATTTTGTTTCGTAAGTTTCTGGTTATCGTCGCAGCCGGCCCAGATACCAGCGGTATAATAGGGAGTAAAGCCTACGAACCAGATATCATTGTTTGCGGAGGTGGTACCACTTTTTCCTGCTCCTGACATGCCGGGAATGTTAGCAGAGGCGCTGGTGGAACTTGGTCCCGAGCTTGAGAATTTTCTGCTGCTTTCCATGGAACCGGCCATGGCATCGGTTAAAAGGAATGCGGTGGAATCCTTTAATACCCGGTGAGTTTCCGGTGTATTGTCAATTAACACCTTTCCGTCATGATCCAGTATTCTGCTAAAGAATATAGGCTTTTTATAAACGCCTCCGTTTGCTATGGTGGCAAAGGAGCCGGTCAGTTCTAAGTTGGAAACGCCGGTGGTGATTCCTCCCAGGGCCAGGGCCGCATTATAATCGGTATCGGTTAAGGAGGTAATTCCGAAATTCTTGGCGTATTCCACACCGAGCTGTGGCGTTACAGTTTCCATCAGGCAGCGGACAGCCACGATGTTCATGGAATAGATAATTCCGTCACGTATGCTGGAGTAGCCTTGATAGCCGGAGCTGTACCAGTTGGAGAAGGTCTTATTGCCCACCGTATAGACGGAATCGTAATAAACAGATCCCAGGGTGGCTCCGCAGGTGTCCATGGCCGGTGCAAAGGCCGTCAGAATCTTAAAGGTGGAGCCTGGCTGACGGTATGTGTTGCTGGCCCGGTTTAAAGTTAAGCTGGCTGTTTTCTGCCCACGCCCGCCGCTTATGGCTTTTACTTCCCCGGTTTTCTGGTCCATGAGGACAAAGGAAGCCTGGGGCTGCAGCGTCTTATGAAGGCTTTCTCCCAGAATGGTATCCCCTTCTTTTAAAAGATAAGTCTTGTATCCGTCAATATCAGCCTGGATCGCCTCTTCGGTATTATATAAGCCGTCAAATCCAGTATCCCCGTTTTCCTTGTGATAACGTTTTATATTTTCCTCAGAGTAATGGGTGGTCGTTCCATCCTTATGGGTTACGGACAGCCGGTATTCTATGGAATATCTGGCAGCGGAATAGTTCTCAGGACTGTTGATTTCATCGTCCACAATGGACTGGATCTTAGGGTCCTGGGTGGTATAGATAGACAGGCCGCCGCTGTAAAGCATGTTGTGGGCCTGGGTGTCTGTGTATCCTAACTGGTCCTTCATGGCTTTTTTGACCTGCTCTACCAGTTCATCCGTAAAATAGCTGTAAGGGGTGGAAGTCTCCTTGGTAGCGGTATCTACGTTCTGGATCCTGGAATAGACGTCATCGGACAGCGCCTGATCCTCTTCCTGCTTTGTGATATATCCCTGGTCATGCATATATTGAAGAATTACCTTCTGCTTGTCCGAATTGGCTTTTTGCCCTGCGATCGGGTTAAACTTTGAGGGGTTCTGGGTGATCCCTGCAAGGACCGCACATTCTGATAATGTCAAGTCCGTTACGCTCTTATTGAAATATCTTCTGGCAGCCACCTTAACTCCCAGGGAATTGTTGCCCAGGTTAATGGTATTTAGATAATTGGTTATGATCTGCTCTTTGGACATGGCATTATCCAGCTCGACGGCTAAAAACCATTCCTGCAGCTTTCGTTCCAGCCGTTCCCCAAAGCTCTTTTCCATGCCGCCTCCAAAGACGCTGTTTTTAATCAGCTGCTGGGTAATGGTGCTTCCCCCGCCTGCGGAGGAATCCCCTGTCAGCACGCCTTTAACGGCACGGAGAATGGAACGTAAATCGATTCCATTGTGCTCCCAGAACCGGGAATCTTCATAGGAAACAAAAGCATTAACGAGATTCTTCGGAAGTTCCTCATAACTGGCTTCCTCCCGGTTGGAACCTGCGGTTACCAAGGTTTCAGTGACGTTGCCGGCACTGTCATAGACTGTTGATGCATATTCGTTAGGAACAATGGTTGCAATATCCACGTCAGGAGCATTGTCTATGATTCCTTTTACCATGCCAAAACAGATGCTGGCAGCAACAATACTGCCAAATAAGCATAGTACAAATAGACTCTTAAAAAAGGCAAGAAAGACCTTTGTGGTATATTTCCTTGCTTTTGAATTGGC
>DJBG01000123.1:0-25859 GCA_002429965.1 Hungatella sp. UBA5982 | reverse complement strand
CATGAAAGCTTGCCTGGTTCTGTACTTTTGGGTATAATAGTGGTGGTCGGTTAAAAAGTAGAAATGAGGAAATTTATGAGAAAGGCCTATAGAATTTTGTATCAGGGCGGCACAGGGGAAATTATGGAGAAAAAGTCCCGGTTCATTGCTAATTTAAAGCCTGTGGAAACAGAGGGAGAAGCGCTGGCTTTTATAGAGGAAACCAGAAAAAAATATTGGGATGCAAGACATAACTGCTATGCCTGGATTCTGGGAAAAGGCGGGGAAGAGAGGCGTTTAAGTGATGACGGGGAGCCCAGCCAGACAGCTGGAAAACCAATGATGGATGTTCTGGAAGGTGAAAAGCTTGTAAACCTCTGCGCGGTGGTGACCCGTTACTTTGGAGGGACTCTTCTTGGAACTGGAGGCCTGGTAAGAGCTTATTCAAAAGCGGTGCAGGAGGGGCTAAAGTCCTGTACGGCTTTAACTGTGGAACCGGCGGTGAAGCTTTCCGTTACTACGGATTATAACGGCATTGGAAAGATCCAGTATCTTCTGGGACAGCGGGAGATCACGACCATTGGCACCGAATATACGGACCGGGTAGAGCTTACTGCCCTGGTTCCTGATGAGACCCTGGTTAAGCTTCGGTGTGACATCACAGAGATGACAGGCGGGAGAGCAGGACTCCTTTTATCAGGAGAGGTCTACTACGGCATTTTTAATAAAGAAGTGGTTTTGTTTCCAGGGTGAGAACTGGATGGCAATCATAAAAACTCTAAAAATTGTCGAAAATCAGGAAAAAATCTTGCAATATGAAATATTGGATGTTATACTGAATAATTGTGATAATGTTAATGAGACTAAGGGCGTATCAGGTCCTTAGTTTTTTATGCTTTGTTTAAAGAAGAGAAAGAAGAGTACAGTTTATGAAAATGAAAAGAGAAGACGTCAGAAATGTGGCGATTATTGCCCACGTCGATCATGGTAAAACAACGCTGGTGGACGCACTGCTTAAGCAAAGCGGAATATTCCGTGAGAATCAGGAAGTCATGGAGCGTGTAATGGATTCCAATGATATTGAAAGAGAGCGGGGAATCACCATTTTATCCAAGAATACAGCCGTTCATTACAACGGAACCAAGATCAATATCATTGATACCCCTGGCCATGCGGATTTCGGTGGCGAAGTGGAGCGTGTTTTAAAGATGGTAAACGGTGTAATCGNNTTGAACTGGGGCTGTCTGTGGTAACCTGCATCAATAAGATTGACCGTCCGGAAGCAAGACCCATGGAGGTAGAGGAAGAAGTATTGGAGCTCCTTATGGACCTTGATGCCAGTGAAGAACAGCTTGACTGCCCTTTTGTCTTTGCTTCTGCAAAAGCCGGATTTGCCAAAAAAGAGCTTGATGATACGGAAACTGACATGGCTCCCTTGTTTACGACCATCATCGATCATATACCGGCTCCGGAAGGAGACCCGGATGCATCTACCCAGCTCCTTATCAGCACCATTGACTACAATGAATACGTCGGACGTATCGGCGTGGGCAAGGTAGATAACGGACGTATCAGAGTGAACCAGGAGTGTGTGATTGTAAACCACCATGATCCGGATAAATTCCGTAAGGTAAAGGTGGGTAAGCTGTATGAATACGAAGGCCTTAACAAGGTAGAGGTACAGGAAGCCACCATCGGTGCCATTGTTGCCATTTCCGGGATTGCGGATATCCACATTGGTGACACCCTTTGCTCTCCGGAAAATCCGGAGGCAATTCCGTTCCAGAAGATCTCAGAGCCTACGATTGCCATGAATTTCATGGTAAATGACAGCCCTCTTGCCGGACAGGAAGGAAAATACATTACATCCCGCCATATCAGGGAACGTTTATTCAGGGAATTGAATACGGATGTCAGCCTCCGGGTGGAGGAGACCGATTCTCCGGACTGCTTTAAAGTTTCCGGCCGCGGGGAGCTTCATCTGTCTGTTTTGATCGAGAACATGAGAAGAGAAGGCTTTGAATTCGCGGTCAGCAAGGCAGAGGTTTTGTATCATTTTGATGAGAGGAACCACAAGCTGGAGCCCATGGAGATCGCCTATGTTGACGTACCGGAGGAATTTACCGGAGCTGTTATCCAAAAGCTTACAAGCCGTAAGGGAGAGCTTCAGGGCATGAGTCCTGCCAATGGAGGCTATACAAGGCTGGAGTTTGCAATTCCTTCCAGAGGCTTAATCGGTTATCGTGGAGAATTCATGACGGATACAAAAGGAAACGGAATCATGAATACCTCATTCGACGGCTATGCGTCCTATAAAGGAGAATTATCCTACCGTAAGACAGGATCCCTGATCGCTTATGAGTCAGGTGAATCCATTACCTACGGCCTGTTTGGCGCTCAGGAAAGGGGAAGCCTGTTTATCGGGCCTGGAGTTAAGGTTTATTCAGGCATGGTTATAGGACAGAATCCAAAGGCAGAAGATATCGAAATTAATGTGTGTAAGACGAAAAAGCTGACCAACACCCGTTCCTCCAGTGCGGATGAGTCTCTTAAGCTGACTACCCCAAGAGAGATGAGCCTGGAGCAGTGCCTTGACTTTATTGATATCGATGAGCTGCTGGAAATCACCCCTGCAAACCTTCGGGTCAGAAAGAAAATTTTAGATCCTACCATGAGAAAAAGGTCTTCTCTTAATAAAAAATCATTGACGTAATTTGTAGTATAAAGGAGGATATTGCCTGCATAAGCCGAAAATTCGGCAAAGATGCGGCAACCTCCTTTTTTTTCGGCGTTTTCTGCCCTGATCTGTCGATATTTTTGGATTGCTTTCTGGCATTTTACAGGATTCTATCACATAAATTTAATATTAGCTGTGAAGCATATTAGCAAATAAGTGAAAGAAGAGGGGAAATACAATGTCAGAAAAAATGATTGAAAACAACAAAGTGAGCGTCATCGGAGAGATCGTCTCCGGCTTCACCTTCAGCCATGAAGTATTTGGAGAAGGATTCTATATGGTGGATGTTGCGGTAAATCGTCTTAGCGAACAGGCAGATATCATACCGCTCATGATTTCAGAACGCCTTATTGACGTAGAAGGGGATTACTCAGGCTTAACTATCGAATCCATAGGCCAGTTCCGTTCCTATAACCGTCATGAAGGTACAAAGAACCGGCTGGTGCTTTCTGTCTTTGTGAGAGAAGTTCATTTTATAGAAGAATTTACGGATTATACAAAGACCAATCAAATTTTTCTGGATGGATACATATGCAAAGCTCCCATTTACAGAAAAACGCCTTTGGGAAGGGAAATTGCGGACCTGCTTCTTGCAGTTAACCGCCCATATGGAAAATCAGATTACATACCCTGCATCGCATGGGGGAGAAATGCCAGATATGCTTCCGGATTCACAGTAGGAACAAGAGTAAAAGTATGGGGAAGGGTCCAGAGTAGGGAATACACCAAAAAGTTAAGTGAGACAGAGTGTGAAAAAAGAGTGGCTTATGAGGTATCGGTCAGCAAACTGGAGTGTGCGGAATAGAAGCTGTTATTTATAAATGTAAGGAACGCCTTTCGGGCATATTTATATGCCTGGAAAGTATAAGTAATAATTAAGGAAATGGTAAGAAAACTTGCAAAAAAATTAAAATTATGATACGATAAGCAGGTTCTAACATAATATGTAAATAATTGCTTTTTAGCTGTTATGAGGTGCTGAAGGATGAATAGAGGTGCAATACAGGTTATATGCGGGGAAGGAAAAGGAAAGACTGCGGCCGCGATGGGTATGGGAATCGGTGCTCTGACCAAGAACAGAACTGTAATCATGATACAGTTTTTAAAGGGCTGCTCCGGCCGGGATTCATTTGATATTATGAAACGCCTGGAGCCTGAGATGAAAATATTCCGGTTTGAAAAGTCCGATGGTTTTTTTGAAAGCCTCTCCAGAGAACAGCAGGAAGAGGAGCGGATGAATATCCGCAACGGCCTGAATTTTGCCAGAAAGGTCGTATCAACGGGAGAATGCGATATGCTGATCCTGGATGAGATCCTTGGACTCCTGGACCAGAAAATCATAGAAGCAGAGGAGCTTTCAAAGCTGCTTCAGTCCAAAGTTGATGATATGGAGGTCATATTAACCGGTAAGGTATTTCAAAAGGAAATAGAACCTTATGTAGATAGTATTCTGGAAATCAACCATGTTAAAGTTGACAATATAAAATAATAATGATAGTATGGTAACATACATATTAGAGTAGAGGTTGCGTAGCTTATAAGTACTCTGTCCGATGTATCAGGTACAGACGAGGGCAGGGGGAAGGAAGAGACGCCGAAGAAGGGTATGGCCTGAGCATACTATTCTGGGCATATGGTTAAGAGCCATATGACTGTCATCCTTTTGGATGGGGAGCTACTTAAAGAAAGATGAGATTACCAGATTCTGAACTTTAAGAGCTGACCCTGTTGTCAGCTCTATTTTTAATTCATAGGAGATTACTTCCTTCGAATTAAAAAATGCTCCGATATGGATGTGCACGACCAACAAATGCAGTATGGCTGCTGAATCAGCTGCGCTCCGGCGTGAGAGCCTGCTTTTTAAGCTCAGTGTTTAGCGGCATAGACAACTGCGGGCCGGATGAAAATTTACTGTGTATGAAGAAAAAGAATCAGGAGGATGATATCATGGCAATTTTTGAGGGAGCAGGTGTAGCGCTTGTCACACCATTCAAGGAAAACAGAGATGTAAACTATGAGAAGCTGGAGGAACTGGTAGAAGAACAGGTCGCTTTGGGAACGGACTCTATCATTGTATGCGGTACAACGGGCGAGGCGTCCACCATGACCCATGAAGAGCATTTGGACGTGATCAAATACGTTTGCCAGATAACGAAAAAGCGGATTCCGGTCATTGCAGGAACCGGTTCTAATTGTACGGACACGGCGCTTTACCTGTCTGAAGAAGCAGAAAAGCACGGTGCGGACGGGCTTCTTCTTGTGTCTCCCTACTATAATAAGGCTACTCAGAATGGTCTGAAGGCTCACTTTAAGGCGATTGCTGATGCGGTGAGGATTCCCATTCTTCTGTATAATATTCCAGCAAGAACCGGGGTAAACATTGCGGCTGAAACCATAGCGGATTTGTGCTTAAATGTCTCCAACATTGTAGGGGTAAAGGAAGCCAGCGGCAATTTTTCAGCCATTGCGGACTTAATGAACCTTACGGACGGCCGTGTGGATTTATATTCCGGCAATGACGATCAGATCGTCCCCATGCTGTCCCTGGGAGGAAAAGGTGTTATTTCCGTTCTTTCCAACATTGCACCCGCCCAGACTCACGAAATCTGTGAGACTTATTTTAAGGGAGATGTAAAACGGAGCGCAGCACTTCAACTGGCTGCCATTCCTCTCATCAATGCCTTGTTCTGCGAGGTCAATCCGATTCCGGTTAAGGCTGCCTTAAATCTTATGGGAAAGGCTGCAGGGCCTATGCGTCTGCCCCTTACTGAGATGGAACCTAAGAACCAGGACCGCTTAAAACAAGCCATGATAGAGTATGGAATTTTGTAATCGGTAAACGATATGCCTATGGAGGAAACACTCTGCGAGTATACCTTTATGTCCAAAAAGCGTGGGCAGGAAAGAGGAAANNCTTGATTACAGCATAAGGAAAAAAGTACCTGTGGTAGTATGTACCACCGGCCTTTCGGACGAGCAGATGAAAATGCTTGAGGAGGCTTCCAACCATGTTGCGGTCCTTAAGTCCGCCAATATGTCTCTTGGAGTCAACCTGCTCATGAAGCTGGTAAAAGAGGCAGCACAGGTGCTAGCTGCCGCAGGATTTGATATTGAAATATTGGAAAAGCACCACAATAAAAAACTGGATTCCCCAAGCGGAACAGCCCTTGCTCTGGCAGATTCCATCAATGAGGCCATGGAGCAGGAATATCATTATGTTTATGACAGAAGCCAGGTAAGAAAAGCCAGAGACAATAAAGAGATCGGGATCCAGTCTGTCCGCGGAGGAACGATTGTCGGAGAACATGATGTGATATTTGCCGGAAAGGATGAGATCGTCACCTTCCATCACACCGCATATTCCAAAGCGATTTTTGCAAAAGGCGCGGTTTCTGCGGCAAAATTCCTGGCAGGAAAAGCTCCGGGATTATATTCGATGAAAGACGTTATAAAATCATAAATTTTCCATTATCTTCCACCATAATTCGTTCTTCCTTTACACATACTAATTGTAGAAAATGAAAGGAGAATGTATTATGAAGAGAATAAAACCTTATGCAATTACCCTTATTGTCATTATGACAGTAATGTGTCTGACTGCTTGCGGAACCACGAAAGGTAACAATGGTACCTCGGCAGGAACCACAGGTGCAACAACCCAGACGACTTCAGCAACAACCACCAAAGCTACTACTGAATCTACTACTATGAAAGAAACAACAGGCACAGGCGCAAATGAGAGCACTGGTGTGGTTAATGGTGTTGTTAATGATGTAGAAAAAGGGGTTGACAAAATTACAGGGGAAAGCAATGGCCAGCCAACTTCAGGAGCCACAAAAGCACCATAATAAAAAAGATTTACAATAAAAAAGCTTCAGGCATGGAATCTATGCTTGAAGCTTTTTTTATTATAAGATATAATATTGTCGAAACATATCTTAATGTATTTTATAAGCGGTTCTATTTTATTTATCAGAAAGACCATGTTCTGGCCAAATATCCAGAGACAATGCCATAATAACTAAAGCCTACCCGGCAGAGAGGCAAAACGTCCATGAAAAGGAAATTTGATTATTTTAAATATCAGCGGTATAATGATAAAAGGAAAAAGCCGTGGAGAAGTCTTAAGCAGGCGATTCCTTATAAGGAAGACCTAAAGATCCGTCTGAGAAAATCCTTACTGGTTCTCATCCTTTTGGAGGCGGCGGTATTTTTCCTGCCGTATGGAGTAACAATTGCAGGCAATGCTCATGAATTCCTGCCTGTAAACAGAGAAGCGGAAGCTGAAAAGGAACCGTTAGTTGAAGCTTTTTGGGGCCGGAAAACCGGGGAGACCAAGGAACAGGGGTTTTCCGTTGACTGGAAGGAAGGCAGGGTTAAGTTATGGCAAAAGGTAGAGCGTGTAATCCTACAAGGTCCTGATTGAGAAACAAAATCATAAAAGGGTCATAAGTATTTATAATAATAAAACCAGTTGCAATCCCATTTTTACTGTATTATAATTTCTACTGAAACACCATAGTTTTATTTGAAAAACTTATAAATTAATTCAGAAAAGGACAGGTGGATACCGTGGAAAAAAGAGAAATGCTGTATGAGGGAAAAGCGAAAAAGGTTTATACGACGGAAGATCCGGATGTATTGGTTGTTTCATACAAAGACGATGCCACAGCATTTAATGGCCTTAAAAAGGGCACCATTGCTGGAAAAGGCGCGGTCAACAACCGAATGACCAACTTTATTTTCAAAAAGCTGGAAGCCAAAGGCGTTCCCACTCATCTGGTGGAAGAATTGAGTGACCGTGAGACTGCAGTGAAGAAAGTGGAGATCATTCCCCTTGAAGTGATCATCAGAAACTATTCCGCAGGAAGCTTCGCCAAGAAGATGGGGATGGAAGAAGGCGTGAAGTTCGCCTGTCCGACACTTGAATTCAGTTATAAAAATGATGACCTGGGCGATCCGTTTATCAACAACTACTATGCATTGGCCCTCAATCTGGCAACCCAGGAAGAGATCGACAAGATTACGGAATATGCCTTTAAGGTAAATGAAGTGCTGAAAGAATATTTTGACGGTTTAAACATTGATTTGATCGATTTTAAAATTGAGTTCGGCCGTTATCATGGAAAAGTCATTCTGGCTGATGAGATTTCTCCTGACACATGCAGGCTTTGGGATAAGGATACCCATGAAAAGCTGGATAAGGATCGTTTCCGCAGGGATTTAGGAGGCGTGGAGGACGCTTACGAGGAAGTGTTCCGCCGTCTTGGCATCCGGTAAACAGCATAGAGAGAAATACCTGCGGGTATATCTTTATGCCCAATAAAAACGGGCAGAAAAGAGGAAAAGACATCAAATGAATAACGAATTGAATTTCAATTTTGAGGATGAGCTGCATGAGGAATGCGGCGTATTCGGAATGTACGATTTTGACGGCGGCGACGTTGCTTCCACCATTTATTATGGATTGCTTGCATTGCAGCACAGAGGCCAGGAGAGCTGCGGAATTGCGGTCAGCGATACCGGCAGTTCTAAGGCAAAGGTAAGCGCCCATAAGGGAATGGGGTTATGTAATGAGGTCTTTACACCGGAAATTTTAGAAGGCCTCCGCGGCGACATCGGCGTAGGTCATGTTCGTTATTCTACTGCAGGCAGCAGCACATGGGAGAATGCCCAGCCCCTTGTACTCAATTATCTGAAAGGAACATTGGCAATGGCTCATAACGGCAATCTGGTCAATGCACCGGAGTTAAGACGTGAGCTTGAGTATAACGGGGCCATATTCCAGACGACGATTGATTCAGAGGTGATCGCTTACCACATTGCAAGGGAGAGAGTGAAAGCTGCTACCGTTGAGGCTGCTGTAGTAAATGCCATGAAAAAGCTTAAAGGGGCTTATTCCCTAGTCATAATGAGTCCCCGTAAGATAATCGGAGCCAGGGATCCTTATGGATTTAAACCTCTGTGTATTGGAAAACGTGATAACGCCTATATCCTGGTATCGGAAAGCTGCGCCCTTGATACTCTTGGTGCAGAGTTTGTCCGGGACGTTTGCCCCGGGGAAGTGGTGACCATTACTAAGGAGGGAATCGTTTCTGATACAAGTCTCTGCCTTGTAGATAAGTCAAAGGAAGCCAGATGTATTTTTGAATATATTTATTTTGCCAGGCCGGACAGCGTGTTTGACGGTGTCAGCGTCTATCATTCCAGGATGTGCGCCGGCCGTGCATTGGCTATGGATTCTCCGGTGGAGGCGGACCTTGTGGTCGGAGTACCGGAATCAGGCAACGCCGCCGCACTGGGATATTCCCTTCAGTCAGGAATCCCTTATGGGACCGCTTTTGTAAAGAATTCTTATGTTGGCAGGACATTTATAAAGCCAAAGCAGAGCAACCGGGAATCCTCGGTCAGAATCAAGCTTAACGTGTTAAAGGAAGCGGTAATGGGGAAGCGGGTCATCATGATCGACGATTCCATAGTCCGTGGAACTACCAGCGCCCTCATTGTAAACATGCTGCGGGAGTCAGGGGCAAAGGAGGTCCATATCCGGATCAGTTCCCCGCCATTTCTCCACCCCTGTTATTTCGGAACCGATATACCTAACGAGGATCAGCTGATGGCACATAACAGAACCATTGAAGAAATCCGGGATCTTCTGGGAGCGGATTCTCTGTCTTACTTAAAGATTGAACGGTTGAATGAAATGGCAGAAGGACTTCCGATCTGTACCGCATGCTTTAGCGGAGATTATCCCATTGAGCCGCCTAAGGAGGACATTCGGGGAGAATACGCGGAGTAAAAATGGATATTAATAGAGACGGGGACCGCCGTGCTGACTGTGTTTATCCAGCCGGAGGG
Organism: Hungatella sp. UBA5982; assembly: GCA_002429965.1. GTDB lineage: Bacteria > Bacillota > Clostridia > Lachnospirales > Lachnospiraceae > Lacrimispora. Next base: position 16,285 of record DJBG01000123.1, on the reverse strand, counting down.
TCCCCGGTTTCTCTTCCCATCAAATAAAAAATATGTTACTATGAATGTAAATGAAGCCCAAGGAGGAATATAAGAACCATGACAGATAGATACCAAAGCCCGCTGTCTGAGCGCTATGCAAGTAAGGAGATGCAATATATCTTTTCACCGGACAGGAAATTTAAGACATGGAGAAAGCTGTGGGTTGCCCTGGCGGAGGTGGAAAGGGAACTGGGACTTCCCATAACAGAAGAGCAGATAGAGGAATTAAAAGCCCATCAGGATGATATCAATTACGATGTGGCAATACAGAGGGAAAAAGAGGTCCGTCATGATGTAATGTCTCATGTGTATGCATATGGCGTCCAGTGCCCTAAGGCAAAAGGAATCATCCATCTGGGAGCCACTTCCTGTTATGTGGGGGACAATACCGATTTAATAGTCATGACAGAAGCGTTAAAGCTGGTCCGCAGGAAACTCATTAATGTTATTGATGAAATGACTCGGTTTGCCGACGAATATAAGGACTTACCTACCCTGGCTTTCACTCATTTCCAGCCGGCTCAGCCTACAACCGTAGGTAAAAGAGCGACACTCTGGCTTCACGATCTGACCATGGATTTAGAAGATCTGGACTATATCCTGGGTTCTATACGGCTTCTTGGCTCCAAGGGCACCACAGGGACACAGGCCAGCTTCCTGGAGCTGTTTGACGGCGATATGGACAAGGTGAGAAGAGCGGATTCCATGATTGCGGAAAAGCTGGGATTTGCAGGCTGCTATCCGGTTTCCGGCCAGACCTATTCCAGAAAGGTGGACAGCCGTGTGGTCAATGTTTTGGCTGGCATAGCCCAGAGCGCCCATAAGTTTTCCAATGATATCCGACTTTTGCAGCATTTAAAGGAAGTAGAAGAGCCTTTTGAAAAGAGTCAGATCGGTTCTTCCGCCATGGCCTATAAGCGCAATCCCATGAGAAGCGAGCGGATGGCTTCCCTGTCCAATTATGTGATGGCGGATGTGATGAACCCAATGCTGGTTTCTTCTACCCAGTGGTTTGAGAGAACTCTTGATGATTCCGCTAATAAAAGATTAAGCATTCCGGAAGGTTTTTTGGCAGTTGACGGAATTCTGGATCTTTACTTAAATGTTGTGGATGGGCTTGTGGTATATCCAAAGGTGATCGGGAAGCATATGATGGCAGAGCTTCCATTTATGGCTACGGAAAACATCATGATGGACGCGGTAAAGGCCGGAGGGGACAGACAGGAGCTTCACGAGCGGATCAGGGAACTGTCTATGGAAGCAGGCCGGAATGTGAAGGTGAATGGTCTTGATAACAATTTGCTGGAGCTGATTGCAGCAGATCCTTCCTTTAACCTTTCTTTGGAGGATTTAAAGAAAAGCATGGATCCCAAAAGATATGTGGGCTGTGCTCCGGCCCAGGTGACTGCTTATCTGGAAGAGGTGGTCAAGCCCCTTCTTTTAGAAAACAGGGAACTTCTTGGGATGAAAGCAGAGATTCACGTATAGAGACTTGCAGGCAGACGTCAGGGTGTATGGGAAATCAAGAAAAACTCCAAAGCGTGTTTACTTGATTACTCATATCAGGAGGAAGTCATGAGCAGCAATTTGGAATATTACAAGGTGTTTTATTATGTGGCCCAGCTTAAAAGCATTACCCAGGCGGCGGAGAAGCTGTGTATCTCACAGCCGGCCGTGAGCCAGGCGGTACGGCAGCTGGAAAAGGCCCTGGACAGCCAGCTTTTCCTGCGGACTNNTTTTTCTACGGATATGTAAAATCCGGTTTAGAAAACATCTGGCATGGAGAAAGTATGTTAAACAGGCTAAAAGATCTGGATACGGGTGAGGTGCGGATCGGAGCCAGTGATATGACGCTTCAGTTTTATTTACTTCCTTATCTGGAGAAATTCCATGAACTGTATCCTGGTATTAAGGTAAGTGTTTCTAACGGGCCTACGCCTGAGACGCTCCGGTATTTATATGACGGCAAGATTGACTTCGGCGTGGTCAGTACTCCCTTTGAAGCAAAGAGCGAGGTCAGACGGACCGATGTAAAGGAAATCAGGAATGTGTTTGTGGCCGGGGATAAATTCCGTTATTTAAAGGACCAGGAACTGGATTACCATATCCTGAAGGAACTGCCCTGCATTTTTCTCGAAAAAAATACCAGCACAAGAACATTTATGGATGAATATTTAGCAGCCCACGGGATAGCGGTAGAACCGGAGTTTGAGCTTTCCACCAGTGACATGATCGTTCAGTTTGCCATGCGGAATCTTGGGATAGGTTGCGTGATGTCAGGATTTGCACAGATGGAGCTGGAAAAGGGAAATCTTGTGGAGCTAAAGTTCCGGGATGAAATGCCAGAACGCCATTTTACCATTGTCACTGACGACAAAACCCCCGTATCTCCAGCAGGGAAGCGCCTTTTACAGCTGATGACAGGAAACATAATTTGAAATTATGGAAAACATAAATAATATTAATTTTACTTATGCGTAGCCATGCGTTATCATAAGTAAGTAAAAGGTATTTTTTCACTCGAAGGAGGAACAATCGAATGGTAAGAGCAATCGTAGGCGCCAACTGGGGCGACGAAGGAAAAGGTAAGATCACGGATATGCTGGCAAAGGAATCAGATATCATCATCCGGTATCAGGGAGGCAGCAATGCCGGGCACACGATCATCAACAACTATGGTAAATTCGCCCTGCACCTTCTGCCCTCAGGCGTATNNCAATGGTGTGGCGCTCAATATCCCGTTCCTGGTAAAGGAAATTGAGGATCTCGTAAGCAAGGGTGTTCCAAAGCCTGATATCCTGGTTTCAGACCGTGCACAGATCCTGATGCCATACCACATTCTGTTTGACCAGTATGAGGAGGAACGCCTGGGCAAGAAGTCCTTTGGTTCCACAAAATCAGGGATTGCTCCATTTTATTCAGATAAATATGCAAAGATCGGATTCCAGGTCAGCGAGCTTTTTGACGAAGAATCCTTAAAGGAAAAGGTTGACCGGGTTTGTGAAACAAAGAATGTTTTAATGGAGCATCTCTATCACAAGCCGGCTATGGACCCGCAGGAACTGTTTGAAACTCTTCTGGAATACCGGGAGATGGTGAAGCCTTATGTATGTGATGTATCCAAATACCTTCATGAGGCCATCAAAGCAGGCAAGAGGCTCCTTCTGGAAGGCCAGCTTGGGTCTTTAAAGGATCCTGACCATGGAATTTATCCTATGGTTACATCTTCCTCAACTCTTGCGGCCTACGGCGCCATTGGCGCAGGCATTCCGCCCTATGAAATTAAGAATATTACCACTGTGGTAAAAGCTTATTCCAGTGCAGTAGGTGCAGGAGCGTTTGTCAGCGAGTTATTCGGGGATGAGGCTGATGAGCTGAGACGGCGCGGAGGGGACGGCGGCGAATACGGCGCAACCACCGGAAGGCCAAGACGTATGGGCTGGTTTGATGCTGTTGCATCCAGATACGGCTGCCGGATCCAGGGTTCTACAGAGGTTGCCCTTACGGTTCTTGATGTGTTGGGATATCTTGACGAGCTTCACATATGTGTTGGTTATGAAATCGACGGAAAGGTTACAAAGGATTTCCCAACAACCGTAGAGCTTAACAAAGCAAAACCAATATACACCACACTTCCGGGCTGGAAATGTGAGATCCGGGGAATTAAAAATTACGAGGATCTTCCGGAGAACTGCAGGAATTATATTGAATTCATTGAGAAAGAACTTGAAACGCCCATTACCATGGTTTCCAATGGACCGGGAAGAGACGAAATTATNNACAGGAATAAATAAAAATTTTTGACAAAAGCCGCAGGGTTCACTTCATTTAAACCCTGCGGCTTTTTATTTTGTTAAAAGAACACATGCGTTTCCTGTTTTCATAATTTTACTTTTTGTTTTTCCCGGCCGAATCAGGTTCATCCTTATTCTGCCTGATCACCCGGGCGACCAGCTGAGCGGCATAAAGAAAAATGGGGATGACGACAGAAGAAAAAATAGCTGCCATCAGCCAGTTTTTTGCTTCCGGATTATGGGAAAAGGCGGATATTATAGCTATGATGTACATGGAAAGAATGAGCACTACTCCGGCCATAGCCAGAAAACGTTTCCATTTCACAAGTATCACCTCCCTCTGAACATTTACTTTTTTATCATTATAGCCTATAAAAGAGAAAATAGAAAGAAGGGCTTTTCATAGTTCATAAAAACTTTAAATTTGAAACCTGTACTTTTCCCTGGAAATATAGTAATATTTTAATTATAAAAAGATGGAAGACCCTGGAAGGAGTGCAAAACCCTTGAGGAAACGATGGATAGCAGCGGTAAGTATCATTCTCACCATGGGAAGCATGATGACTTCCGTAGCAGCGGAAGAGACGATACAGGGAGAGAGCGAAAGCCTACAGGCAGCAGTATCGGACTGGCAGTGGCAGGAGGACTCAGGCGGCTGGAAATATGTCAACGCCGCGGGAGAATTCAAAAAGAACCGTTGGGAAGAGATCAACGGATATTGGTACTACTTTGACTATGAAGGGTACATGGTTTCTGATTGGACAAGGATCGGCGGATTGAACTACTGCTTTTCTGAGACAGGGGAGCTCCAGCTTGGCTGGTGTTATGACGACGAGGAAGAGAAGTGGCATTATTATAATGAAGACGGTACGGCTCAAAAGGGCTGGTATCAGGATGAAAGCGGTAGCTGGTACTGGTTTTCCACAAAGGGAGAGATGGCTTCCTCCGGCTATAAAAGCGTGGCGGGAAAACGGTATTATTTCTTTGATAATGGACAGATGGCTGCAAACCAGTATGTAGGCCTTTTCTTTATGGACGAAAATGGCCAGAGAAATAAGGACTTCGATATCAGCATTGATGGGAAGAAAACTTCTGCATCTGCGTCTTCTGAGGTGAAAGACGCCTTTACAGAGGCTACAAAGAACATTCCCAGAGATTGGATCAGGAAGTTTAAGGATCAGGGGTGGGAGATTATTTATTATCCCGGGAAAAGGTATTTTTCTGCACCTATGACAGAAAGCGGCATTTATTATGTATGCCATAAACTTGATACTAATTATAAGAAAATCAAGATATGCCAGCCGGAAGACTTAACGGCAGCTTTTGGGGAGTACATCGGTTATGTCTCCGGCTGTGATGGCAATGCCAGCCAGGATGGGACGGATCTGTTCATGAGCAGGGATTCGGTGGAGGAATTCGTGTACATCCCGGATTATTTTTCCGATGATATGAGGTTCTATTTTGGAAAGCTGGTGGCGGCTTATGTGGGAAGCTCCTATACCAGAGGAGAGATGGAAGAAGAGGCACCCCGGGTGACGGAAATATTAAAAAGGATATTGTATACATAGTAACCAGGATTAGAAAAAGGAAAGCAACAAAAAGCTGCTTTCCTTTTTTATTCTTTATTCCGCCAGATCTTCCCACAGCTCATACAGCTCTTCCAGCCGCAGCCGGATAGTTTCTTTTTCGTTATTAAGCTCCATTAGCTTTGGAACATCGGTAAAAATCCCCTCGTTACCAAGCAGCTCGTCAATTTCTCCGTCTCTGGTTTCTAATTGATGGATCTCATCCTCGGTTTTCTTTAAATCACTCTGGCGTTTGCGAAGGCGGGCCTGTTCTTCCTTTTGCGCCTTCCAGTCCAGCTTGGTCTCAGAGATTTCTTCAGGGGAAACATCCTTTGCAGCAGGTGCGGCAGCATACAAGCTGGTCATGATCTCTTTCTTTTCCAGATAGTAGTCGTAATTGCCGATGTAATTGACCAGGGTCTGATTGGTTAAATCCAGGATTCTGGTAGCGGTTTTATTGATGAAATAGCGGTCATGAGACACGTAAAGAATGGTTCCAGTATAATTGACCAGAGCATCCTCCAAAATTTCTTTTGATGTAATATCCAAATGGTTGGTAGGCTCGTCCAGAATGAGGAAGTTGGCTTCGGAAAGCATCAGCTTAGCCAGGGATACCCGGCCCCGCTCGCCGCCGCTTAGGTCTTTTACCCGCTTGAACACATCGTCTCCGGTAAACAGAAAAGCAGCAAGGATGTTCCGGATCTGGGTATTGTTCATGGAAGGATAAGTGTCCTGCAGTTCATCAAATAGGTTCTTATCCATATTCAGCACTTGATGCTCCTGGTCATAATAACCGATATGTACCTTGGAGCCTAAGGAAATTTCCCCTTCATCCGGTTCTATAATGCCATTTAATATTTTAAGGATGGTGGTTTTTCCGGTTCCGTTGCCACCGATGACCGCTACCCGTTCTCCCCGCTTGATTTCAAAATTGACGTTATCAAAGAGCCGGTTCTGATGGAAGGCCTTCCTCAGACTGCGGACGGTGAGAACATCGTTTCCGCTGATGATATTGGGCTCCAGCCGGATCCGCATCTCATCGTTAATTTCCATCGGTTTTTCCAGAACTTCGATTTTATCCAGCATCTTTTCCCGGCTTTCTGCCCGCTTGATGGATTTCTCCCGGTTAAAAGATTTTAATTTGGCAATGACCTCTTCCTGGTGCTTGATTTCCTGCTGCTGGTTTAAATACGCTTTCATCTGGGCATCCCGGATCATAGCCCGCTTTCCGCTGTAATCGGTGTAATTCCCCTGAAATACGGACATAAGGCCGTTATCCAGTTCCATGATCTTTGTAACCACCCGGTCAAGGAAATAGCGGTCATGGGCCACGATGATGACGCTGCCGTCATAATTGATCAGATATCCTTCCAGCCAGGCAATGGATTCCATATCCAGGTGGTTGGTAGGCTCGTCAAGGAGAATGATGTCCGGCTTGGTGAGTAGGAGCCGGCCTAAGGATACCCGGGTTTTCTGTCCGCCTGATAACGCCTTGACAGGCTTATGAAAGTCCTCTTCAATAAAACCAAGCCCTTTCAATACTCCTGTTACTTCGCTTTGATAGGCATAGCCGTTTAAAAGCTCAAATTCGTGGTTCAGACGGCTGTAGGAGGTGAGCATGGCTTCCAGCTCTTCCCCGGTTGCGTGCTTCATATCCATTTCCAGTTGTCGGATTTTTGCTTCCATTTCCATGACAGGCCGCTTGGTTTCTAAGACTTCCTCATAAACAGTCCGGTCTCCGGATAAATTCTGGTGCTGTGCCAGGTAGCCGATGGATTTTCCCTTGGAAACCACCACATCTCCTTCGTCGGCAGGAAGCTCTCCGATGATGATCTTTAAAAGAGTAGATTTCCCGGCGCCGTTGATCCCAACGATTGCCGCCTTTTCATGGTCTTCTATATGAAAGGAAGCATGTTTGATCACCTGATTGCTTCCAAATGCTTTGCTTATATTATTGCATGACAGAATCATGTTTCGTTTCCTCTTTCCTACCCGTTTATCAGGGCACATAGATATACCCGAAGGGTATTTTCCTCCTAAATGAATGTAAGGCAATAGAACTAGTATAATATAGGTCCTTCCTTTTTTCAAGGATACAATGATAAAACCCGTTTGACATTATTTTGTCATGCAGTTATAATAATGTTAGTTTGATTCTAAGTTAAAGAAGGTGAAGAAGTGTCAGAGAAAGAAATTTCCAAAGCAGTGATTACCAGGCTTCCGAGGTATTATCGGTATCTGGNNATTTCCTCCAATGACCTAAGTGTACGAATGAAAGTGACCGCTTCTCAAATCCGCCAGGATTTGAATAATTTCGGCGGATTCGGCCAGCAGGGCTATGGCTATAATGTAAAATATTTATATGCAGAGATCGGGAAGATACTGGGGATAGACAGGCAGCATAATATCATTATCATAGGCGCTGGAAATTTAGGACAGGCAATTGCCAACTATGCAAATTTTGAAAAACGGGGCTTTCTCATTAAAGGAATGTTTGATATCAATCCGCGTCTGATCGGCCTTGTGGTCCGTGGGATAGAGATCCGCAGCGTAGATGATCTGGAGCAATTCGTAAAAGACAATGATGTCCAGATTGCGGCTCTGACAATTCCAAAGACAAAAGCGCCAGAGATTGCAGACCGCCTTGTGAAGGCAGGGATCAAGGCGATCTGGAATTTTGCCCATACAGATTTAAGCGTACCGGAAGATGTGGTTGTAGAAAATGTCCACCTATCGGAAAGCCTGATGCGTTTATCTTACCGGGTCTGCAGCATGCAGGACAAAACCGAGGAAGAAAGAAACAGACAATCTGAAGAACTGGAGTAACAAACCTGCCGGCAGGCGAAGGGAAATCTCTTCGCTGCCGGTAGTTTTTCTATAGACAGGGTTCGAGGAGGGGAATATATGAGATATCTGGTAACAGGAGGACAGATGAAACAGGTTGACCGTCACACCATAGAGAATATAGGGATTCCATCTCTGGTGCTTATGGAACGGGCCGCCCTGGCAGTTACGGAAGAAGTGATNNTGCGGAAACGGCAATAATGGGGCGGATGGAGTCGCGGTTGCCAGAATGCTGCATTTGAAAGGATATACGGTGTCTGCCTTTCTTGCAGCCGGAAGGGAAAAGGGAAGCAGCGAATATTTGACTCAGGTTTCCATTGCAAACTATACGGGTGTCTATCTGGCAGATGTTTCTGATCTCATTCCTGGTACCTGTGATATTCTCGTTGACGCGCTTTTCGGCGTGGGGCTGGACCGGGAGATCTTTGGCAGATACCGGGAAATCCTGGAGACAGTCCTCCGCTGCGGACCCAAATTTACGGTTGCCTTAGACATTCCTTCGGGCATTCATTCCGATACGGGACAGATTATGGGAATTGCTTTAAAGGCGGATGTAACCGTCACATTCGGCTATGAAAAGCTGGGGACCATGCTGTATCCCGGTAAGGATTACGGCGGTAAGGTGCTTGTGGCTGATATCGGTTTTCCGGGGGAGAGCTTAGAACGCCTTAAAACAGAATATTTTACTCTGGATCCGGGAGATGAGGATCAGCTTCCAAAACGCCAGGCCTATTCCAACAAAGGCAGCTTTGGAAAGGTTCTTGTTGTGGCCGGATCTAAAAATATGAGCGGAGCCGCCNNAAAATTTTTACTGTGGAGGAAAACCGGATGATTCTTCAGACCGGACTTGCGGAAGCCATCATTACCACCTATGACGCTGGGGAGGCAGAAGCAGGGACAGAGGAATTTAAAAAGCTGCTGGTAAAGCAGTGTGAGTGGGCCACTGCCATTGTTCTGGGACCGGGGCTTGGGCAGGAAGCCTATGTAAGGAACCTGGTGGAAGAGGTCCTTGCCAATGCTTATGTGCCAATTGTTCTGGATGCAGATGGGTTGAATACGATAGCATCAAATCCGGAGCTGACCAGCTATTTTACGGAAAACATCATTGTGACTCCTCATCTGGGAGAGATGGCAAGGCTTACGGGTAGCGACATAAAGACAATACAAAAACAACTGATTGCTGCGGCCAGGGAATATGCGGACCGGTTCGGCATCACCTGCGTATTAACGGATGCGGTGACCATTGGGGCCTTAAAGGACCAGAGGACCTATATCAATGGAAGCGGCAACAGCGCCATGGCAAAGGCCGGGTCCGGAGATGTGCTGACCGGGATCATAGCCGGACTTCTGGCCCAGGGTCTGGAAGAGTCGGATGCAGCGGCTTTCGGTGTATGGCTTCATGGCCGTGCAGGAGACATGATAAAAGAGAAACAGGGAGATCACAGCCTTCTTGCAAGGGAACTGGCGGAAGAGATCCATTCCATACGGTAGGGGTCAAATCCCCCGTAGCTTGCTACGGGTTATTTGACCCTCGCAGCATTCGTAAGATAAAGGTGGCAGGCATACCTTCATCTGGCTCATTGCCTGCAAAAATAAACGAGGTGACAGAATGATGAAATTATACAGCAGGGTTTATGAAACAATAGATTTAGATGCCATCCGGCACAACATGGAGGCCATGAAGGCGAATCTGAAGGAAGGGACCAAGATGATCGGCGTTGTGAAATCTGACGGATACGGCCACGGAGCGGTTCCGGTTGCCTGGGCCATAGATTCCTATGTGTGGGGATATGCGGTGGCCACCGTAGAAGAAGGCGTGATTTTAAGAAAACACGGAATCAGAAAGCCCATCCTGGTCCTGGGTGTCGTGCCCTATGATGGATACAGTCTTCTGGTGGAATATGGGATCAGTTCCTCGATATTTCAGCTTAAACGGGCGGAACGCCTATCTGCTCTGGCCGAAAAGGCGGGGAAAAAGGCAGTGGTGCACTTAGTGCTGGATACGGGCATGAGCAGGATCGGATATCCGGTCACAGAGGAAGCGGCAGAGGAAGCGGCGAAAATTTGCGGCCTGCCTGGTATTGAAGTGGAAGGGATGTTCACTCATTTTGCAAAGGCGGATGAAAAGGACAAGGCAGCCAGTGATAAACAGATAGAAAAGTACCAGAGGTTCGTAACCATGCTTTCTGACCGGGGGATCACCATCCCTGTCCTTCACTGCTCAAACAGTGCCGGAATCCTGGATTTACAGCGGGCCAATTTTCATGCGGTACGGGCCGGAATATCCATTTACGGCATTTATCCGTCAGGAGAGGTTGACAGGGACACGGTAAGACTTAAACCTGCCATGGAATTGAAAAGCTTTATTTCCTATGTGAAAAAAATTGAGCCAGGAACTTCTGTAAGCTACGGAGGAACTTATACCGCTGACCGGGAGATGACTATCGCCACGATTCCCGTAGGATATGGCGACGGCTATCCAAGGAATCTTTCCGGGAAGGGGGAAGTGCTTATAAGGGGACNNCGGGCGTGTGTGCATGGACCAGTTTATGGTGGATGTGACCGGAATAAAGGCCGCAGAAGAAGAGGATGAGGTAGTTCTGATCGGCAGGCAGGGAAAAGAAGAGATTACGGTAGAAGAACTTGCCGGGGCCGGGGGCGGCTTCCATTATGAGATCGTCTGCGACATAGGCAAACGGGTCCCACGTGTCTATCTGGAAAACGGCCGGGTCATTGGCACGAAAGATTATTTCAATGATTGTTACGAAGGGTTTTGCAAGGGCTGATAACATACTCCATGTCCAAAACATATGATAAGGTATGCGGCGGAAAAACTTAAGTGAATACTCGAGTCAAAGAAGGTCAATACTAGACTTAGGCATAATTTGACGAATGAAGGAAAGGGTTGTACCGCCTGAATTTGGCAAATAAGCCGTTCGGTGAGCCTTTAAGCGAATCGGACTTCCTAAATAATTGACGGAGTGTGAGAGTGTGATAATCAGACGTGGAGACATTTATTATGCCGATCTAAGACCGGTGGTCGGTTCTGAGCAGGGCGGGATCCGTCCGGTTCTTATTATACAGAACGACATAGGCAATAAGCACAGCCCTACTGTAATCTGTGCGGCAATTACATCAAGAATGAATAAGGCAAAGCTTCCCACCCATGTGGAGCTGGATACCAAAAAATGCGATATGATCAAGGATTCAGTAATCCTATTAGAACAGCTTCGTACCATTGATAAGCAGAGGCTGAAGGAAAAGATCTGCCATATCGATGACGAGCTGCAGCAGGAAGTGGACTGTGCATTAAGGGTGAGCCTGGAACTGGATACATAGTTCACCAGAATCGAACTTCCTTGACGGATTACTGAGAAAATGGTATATTTCTAAATAGTTACATGAAAAAATACGAATGATAATGGACAAAAGGAGTAGATTTTTAGAATGGACGATGGCAATCCGCTTATAAGCGTGATTATTTTTATTGCTTTTATCGTGTTGGACGCAATATTCTATGGATTTGGATCAGCTATCCAAAACGTGAATACAGGCGAACTGGAGCATCAGATGGAAGAGGGTAGTAAAAAGGCCGCGAAGCTGTTACATATTGTAAACAGGCCGACCAGGTTTGTAAATACTATCCAGATCACCACAAATTTAATCGGTATGGTAACCGGGGCTTTTGTTTTGGAGCAGCTTGGAGCAAGGCTTGGGACTGTCCTGACAAGAGGTGGGGCTTATCCCAGCAAGTGGATATCCCTTATCAGCCTGTTGCTGGTTTCTGTTGTACTGGTCGTACTTTTGATCAGCTTTGGAATCATTATTCCAAAACGCTGTGCAGCGGAAAACCCTGAAAGATGGGGGTATCGGATGCTGTCTGCAGTATCCATCATTATGATACCTGTTATCCCCTTTACCTGGCTGGCAAATGTGGTGGCTCACTTTGTCTTAAAGCTGCTGGGAATCGATATGGCATCAGATAATGAGAACGTTACAGAAGAGGACATCATGTCCATGGTGAACGAAGGCCATGAACAGGGCGTTTTAGAGGCCAGAGAAGCGGAGATGATTACAAACATCTTCGAACTGAATGATAAGGAAGCCGGGGATATTATGACCCACCGGAAGAATCTTGTCGCTTTGGATGGCGACATCACTCTTCGGGAGGCTGTGAATTTTATACTGAAAGAGGGATTTAATTCCCGTTATCCGATTTATAAAAAGGATGTAGATGATATTATCGGGGTCCTTCATATGAAGGATGCTCTTATTGCTGTGGAAAATAAAAGGAATGCGTCCCGCCAGTTGTGGGAGATCGAAGGGCTTCTCAGAGAGGCTCATTTCATTCCGGAAACCAGGAATATCGATACCTTATTTAAGGAAATGCAGACCAGAAAGATCCATATGGTAATCGTTGTGGATGAGTATGGGCAGACGGCGGGTATCGTGACAATGGAAGATATTCTGGAAGAGATCGTGGGCAATATCATGGACGAATATGATGTAGATGAAGAATACATTGTCCCCTCAGACGACGGTTCCTATGTAATCAATGGCATGACTCCTCTGGAAGAAGTGGAAAGAGCCTTGAACATTGAGTTTGATGAGGAGGATTATGACTCCTATGATACCATAAACGGCTTGTTGATTTCCAGGCTGGACCGGATTCCCCAGGAAGGGGAAGAGACGGAGGTATCCATTCTGGGATATTGTTTCAAAATTCTTCGTGTGGAAAATAAGATCATTCACACGATCCGGGTCCGGAAAGAGGAACCGGAAGAGAAGCAGGAGGAAGACCCGGAGTTTAGAAAATTGGAGATCCGCATGGAATCCTCAGAGGAAAAAATGTAAAACGGCACAGCTGTCATTTGTACCCGGATTAATGGGGAATCGGCGGCTGTGCGTTATTTTTCTTGCAAGATGAAAAAATTAGTGCTAAAATGGAAAAGATGTTGACTTTTTAGAGATTATAAGGACGAAGTAGAGAAAGAAAAGGAGTGTTGGAACAATGTCAGGACATTCAAAGTTCGCGAATATTAAACACAAAAAAGAGAAAAACGATGCTGCAAAAGGCAAGGTTTTCACTATCATTGGAAGAGAATTGGCGGTAGCGGTGAAAGAAGGCGGACCTGACCCTGCAAACAATAGTAAGCTCCGTGATATTATCGCAAAGGCGAAGACCAGTAATATGCCCAACGATACCATTGACCGCGGAATTAAAAAAGCAGCCGGCGATGCAGGTTCTGTCAATTATGAAACCATTACATACGAAGGATACGGCCCAAATGGGGTTGCAATCATCGTAGATACACTGACAGATAATAAGAACCGGACTGCAGCAAACGTAAGAAATGCATTTACCAAAGGCGGCGGCAATGTAGGAACTCCCGGCTGTGTATCCTTTATGTTTGATAAAAAAGGCCAGATCATCATTGATAAAGAAGAATGTGATATGGATCCTGATGAGCTGATGATGATTTCTCTTGAAGCAGGAGCAGAAGATTTCTCTGAGGAAGAGGACAGCTTTGAGGTAATTACCGGACCGGAGGAATTCAGCGGAGTGCGTGAAGCATTGGAAGCTGCAGGCATTCCTATGGTGGAAGCGAGCGTTACCATGATTCCTCAGACATGGGTGGAACTGACGGATGAAGATTCCATTAAGAAGATGAACCGGCTTATGGATCTTCTTGATGTAGAAGATGACGTCCAGGCCACTTATCATAACTGGGATGAATAATGTTTATATACAAAATGAAAAAGTGAGGAAAAGCTTTATAGCAGGCTTTCCTCACTTTTTATATCTTAGTCGATTTCCGTTAAGTTCCTTACGGAATTTCCGATCTCTCCAACAAGCTCATGGATCCTTTGATAGACAGATCCGGAGCTTTTTGATATGTCTCCAAACTCTCTGGCCACTACGGCAAAGCCTACCCCTGCTTCTCCCGCTCTGGCGGCTTCGATGGAGGCGTTGATGGAGAGGATGCTTTCCATGGAGGCAACCTTTTGGAGATCACGGGTCCGATCTGTCACCTCGCTTAAGGATCTTTGTATGTTTCCTATTTCAGAATCAAGAACGTCGTTTCTTTTTTGCGTGATAGCCCTCATATACTCAAGATTGACCAATTGGTTTACGATGTTTCCCAACATTTGGGCGGAAGCCCGGATCATCTGTTCGGACCGGACCGGAATCTTTTTCAGTGCTTCCACGTAGGAGCTTTCGCTCACGCCGATCTCCTTTGCGATGCTTCGGAATTTTTCTTCCTCAGGTTCTTTCGGGAGCACCTGTCCTCCCAGGATGGCGCCCACTTTTTCGCCGTTTATGATGATGTCGGTGGAAAAGTCCATAAGGCCTGCATGGCAGAAATAGGATCCGCTGCCTTCCGCATCGCATTTTTGGCACCGACGGAGGCCTTCCTGGCTCCCTCTGGTGTATTTCATGCAAAAATCTGAAAAATTACTTGCCTTTGTTATGTAATTGCCTTCTGCGTCTACCGCAATGGCTGCCAGGCCGGTGGAGTCGGAAAATTGATCCTGGATTTTCTGCAAAGCATTTAGATCAATAAATTTTTTGATGTCAATCATACTCTTTTTTCCGCCCTTTCTGTAGTAAAGTGCTGTACAACTTTTATATATTATATTATATAATATTGGAGGGGGAATTACAAGCAACGAATCAAGCAAAAGAAAAAGAGAAATGGATGCACGCCACGGAAAATGGTACGAAGTTTAAAGGAAATGGAAGAGGTTTGAGATTATGGATAGCGACCGATTGTACCGGGTAAAAAAAGAAGATGTGGAGAAATTAAAGGAACTGCTGACAGAATGCTTTGCCGGAGATCCGCTTTATTGCAGGCTGATCCCTGACGGGAAGACCAGGAGCCGTCTGCTCCCGGAATTATTTGAATGCGATATGGAGGAATTTTTAGAAACCTGTGAAATATATGCCGACAGCCCGGAAATTAACGGGATCCTTGTGGTGGATGATGAATCCCAGCCTTATAATGCCTTTCATTACTATCTGGCAGAAGCAGCCGCCCTTTTAAAAACGGACGGTTATCTGATCAAGGAAGACCCTACTTTAAAAACATTCTGGAATTTTCTCCAGGGAAGGGATTATTTAAATTCCAGCTGGACGGACCGCCTTAACCAGGAGAAACGGCTGCATATTATTTATCTGGCTGTGCGGCCTGCCATGCAGCACCATGGGATATCCTCACTCCTGTTAAGGGAAGCCATTGACTACGCAGACAAAAATAAGCTCATGATTTCCCTGGAAACACATAATAAAAGCAATGTGCAGTTTTATGAACATTTCGATTTCAAGGTTTTCAGTATTGTGGAAAAGCATTTTCATCTAAAACAGTACTGCATGGTCCGGGAAATAAAATAATGTTCAATATATATAATAGGACAGGCTTTCTGTAATTTGAAAGCCTGCTTTTCTATACAAGGCCATGGCAGGGAGATTTTGGCCGGACACCTGAAGAGAAATCTTTTTGAGTTTTTCAGAGCCGGGCCTGGTAAAACAGGTTTCCAAAAGCAGGTAAAGGCAGGCGTTCCCAAGCCCCTGGTTCCGTAAGCTTTCTGCGATTTCAAACCCATATAAATAGGCCGACTGTCCCCGGAAATCCAGATAGCAGGAACCCACAGGGCTGTCCTTTGTCAGAAAGGTACATAAGGAAGGTCCTTCTTTGTCATCAGTAACCATGGAGAACGTAAGAGACGCAGAAAAAAGGTTGTTTTTTACCAAACCGGTTTTCAAAAAGGCGGAAGAGGAAAGCTCCATCATATGCTCCTGATACCAAAGGGAGGCTTCTAAGGCATTAAGGGTTTGGACAGTATCCTCACAGGTTTCCTCCACAGGAAAGACCAGGTCACTGTCGTCCGTTTCCTTCATCAGCTCTTCTAAAAGCATCATGAAATATCCCTGCTGCCTGTTTGACGGAAGGGTATAAGCGCAGCATTCATAGTCCCCGTTTTCATTAAAAAAAGTGGAAAGGGCGGATAAGAGGCTGTCTTCGTCGTATAATAAGTAAAAGATACCGCCCTCATCCATAG
>DJBG01000022.1 GCA_002429965.1 Hungatella sp. UBA5982 | reverse complement strand
GTCTGCGGCCGGGTCGTGGGCTGCGTCATAGGCTGCGTCTGCGGCCGGGTCATAGGCTGCGGCTGCGGTTGAGTCTGAGGCTGAGTCTGGGGTTGGGTCTGGGATGGCATATTGCGGTTCCTGGTTCCACGGGGAACGCAGATCACCTGCCCAACCAACAAATTACTTGGAGCTATTCCCGGATTAACAGCCATAATTTCATCTACGGTAGTACGAAAGCGCTGAGAAAGAAGCCATAGTGTATCACCGGAATGAATTGTGTAAGAGAACAATCCTTCAGGGCAAGGAGTCATAAGATTACTGCCTTTCAATTAAGCAATTTTCCATATTTTATGATTTAGAAATCAGAATAGTACCTGTCAGCCCTAAAAAATTATATTTTTGTAAAATATTGACAAAGCAAAACACCGAAAAATAGCATTCGACGGATCATAGGTTCCCACTTGTCCATGGTATCTTCCCTCCTTCTCAAACCAGACCCTGCCTGATATGTCCTGTTTGGAAAATTCAGAAAACGAGAGTGATTTTGTCCATATATGGAAAATACTTACAGAGAATCATAAATATTGAATTGCCTAATGAAAAAACTTTTGATATTATTCTATTATAAACAACAAAGTTTTGACACCTTACATTCTAAAATCGCGTAAAGGGGGTCCTGTTATGACAAAAGAGGGAAGAGAAAATTTTTTCATGCAGATGCCGTTAGGCTATGCCTATTATGAAATCATCATT
Source organism: Hungatella sp. UBA5982 (assembly GCA_002429965.1). Classification (GTDB taxonomy): domain Bacteria; phylum Bacillota; class Clostridia; order Lachnospirales; family Lachnospiraceae; genus Lacrimispora. Next base: position 19,509 of record DJBG01000022.1, on the reverse strand, counting down.
GGAAGTACGGAACGCGCTCGGAAATATGTTCTTGCAGAAGCAAATGACGCCTTTTTTGATCTCTGGAGCCTTGACAAAGAAAAAGCATTTCATAATAACGTATCACTGCTTCTGAAGGATGAAGCAAAAGCCTCCGCGTGGCATACGTTTCATGAACACTTAGGCAATGCAGAAAAAGAAAAGCATTTCACCGTGATCATTGGGAAGCGCAGCTTTAAGGTTACTGTTTACACTCCCGCGCCAGATGGCCTGGCGGCGATTTTTGACGAAATTACGGAAATCAATGGAGAATTAGAATCTCAAAGGGAGATTAATGAAAGACTTACCCGGGAAATTGACATTTTTTTTAACAGCACCCAGGATGGATTATTTTTTCTGGAATATAAAAATGGAGAATTCCGCTATATCCGGAACAATTCGGTCCATCAGAAGCTGACCGGAATGACCATTCCTCTCATGGAAGGAAAAACGCCCATAGAAGCAATGGGTGATGATGTGGGTGGTATTTTGCAGGAGGGATACAAAAAATGCGTCGCTACCGGGGTAACCATAATGTACGAGGAAACCGTAGAGTTTAAGGGAAGCCCCAGGGACTGGCTGGTTCGGCTTGCCCCTGTCAAAGAAAACGGTAAAGTTTCATATATCATCGGATCACGCCTAGATATTACAGAATTAAAAAAACTGCGGGAAGATAAAGAACAGCTCCTTGAAAACTTAAATTCCATGTTTACGGAGCACTCAGCAGTCATGCTGATCATTGATATGAAAACCGGAAAAATACTCAATGCCAACCCATCGGCCTGCAGGTTTTACGGCTATACCAGGGAAGAAATTTTAGCCATGCACATACAGGACATCAGTGAAACTTCCAATGATGCCATCAAACGGATGCGTGTTCAGAACCACAACAATGAAAAGCCCTATTCTCTGTTTACCCACCGATTAAAGAGCGGGGAAGTTAAAATGGTAGACGTATATTCCAGTCCAATCACCTATGAAGGGGAAAATCAGCTCTTCTCCATCATCTTTGACGTATCAGACCGTGAAAAATTCAGATACGACCTTTATTGGGACAATGAATTGTTAAGCGTTACCCTTAACTCCATTGGAGACGGTGCCGTTACCACCGATAATGAAGGAAAAGTTACCTATTTAAATCAAGCCGCCCAGGAAATTACGGGCTGGAATAATGAGACTGCATCCGAAAGGCCATTCGAAGAAATCTTTGATTTAAGAAATGAAGCCACAGGAGAATCCATTTCTAATCCAATCAGTGCAGTACTTAAGACGGGAAAGATCGTAGGCCTTGCCAATCATACCGTTCTTTTAAACAGACAGGGGGATTTTATTCCCATTACAGACAGCGCCGCCCCCATTAAGGACCAAACCGGACATATGTACGGAGTTGTCATGGTCTTTCATGATGTAAGCCACGAAAAAAGGCAGCAGCGAAGAATTATGTATTTAAGCTATCATGATTCTTTAACTGAAATATTCAACCGCAGGTACATAGAGGAGGAAATGATCCGGATCGACAGGGCCTCCATGCTGCCCATTGCGGTAATTATGGGCGATGTTAATGGTCTAAAGGTAACCAATGATGTCTTTGGTCACAAAACGGGAGACCTCCTATTAAAGGAAGTTGCCAAAACATTTCAGCATACCATACAAAAAAACGGGATCGCAGGCAGATGGGGAGGGGATGAATTCCTGATCCTTTTGCCGAAAACCGATACCATTAAGGCCCAGGACATCATACAGCAGCTGGAGGAAGAATTTAAGAAAAACGACCGCCTTCCTCTGCAGATCAGCGTATCACTGGGATTTGACGTAAAACACAGCGTATATGAAAATCTTCATCAGATCCTGCAAAAAGCGGAAGAACAAATGTATCACAAAAAGCTTTTAGAAGGAAAAAGCTGGCGTAACCGCATCATAAACACACTTTTGGCCACTCTTCATGAAAAGAGCATGGAAACAGAAGAGCATGCTTTAAGGATTGAAACCTACTGCATTGCAATGGCTGAAAAGCTGGATCTGGCTCCTGAAGAAAAAAACGATTTAGCCCTTCTGTCCATGCTCCACGATATCGGAAAAGTCGGAATCAGCATGGAAATCCTGAAGAAACCCGGCCCCTTAAGCGACGAGGAGTGGAAGGAAGTGAAACGACATCCGGAAATCGGTTACCGCATCGCCCAGAACACGCCTGAACTCTCCACAGTGTCCGAGTATATCCTCTCCCACCATGAGAGATGGGATGGAACCGGGTATCCCAGAGGCTTAAAAGAAAATGAAATCCCATTGCTCTGCCGCATTCTGGCAGTTGCCGACGCCTATGATGCCATGACAAGCAATCTGGTTTACCGCATGGCAATGGACAGTCAGAATGCAATGGAAGAAATCAGACGCTGTGCAGGAACACAGTTCGACCCATCGGTTGCCGAACTGTTTCTGGAACTTAACAAGATTTACTGATATTCTGAGACAGGTCAGGGTCGAGGTATATACACGCCGAACCAAATGTCTTCCTTTTTAATAACATGTTATTAGGAAAGGAGGCAATCCTCATGAACACCTGTAATTTTAACGGGCTTACCGGTCGCGTTGTTACTCCAGATGACCCTTGTTATCATGAACTAAGACAAGTATATAACAGGGCGGTTCAAAAATTCCCCCTGGCCATTGTTTACTGCCAGAACCAGGAAGATGTCAGCAATGCGGTTTTGTGGTCCCGAATGAACCACGTCTGCCTGCGGATCCGAAATGGAGGCCATAACTATGAAGGCTACTCCACCGGCGATGATGTGCTTGACATTGATTTAAGTGAAATGAACCAGCTTGCCATAGATGAAGACGCCCATTTACTTCACGTTCAGGGAGGCGTAACAAACAAGCAGCTATACGAATTCGTCTCATCAAAAGGTTACCCCTTCCCTGGCGGGACCTGCCCCTCGGTAGGGGTCGGTGNNCCTGCCGCTATTTTGGCCTTGGCTGCGACAATCTTTTAGAAATCCGTATGGTCAATTATGAAGGCCGCATCATAAAAGCCAATTCACAGGAAAACGCCGATTTATTTTGGGCATGCCGGGGAGCAGGGGGAGGGAACTTTGGTGTAGTCGTTTCCATGACCTTCCGCCTTCCTCAAAAGGTAAATAAAGTTACACTCATTGACATAAGATATCCCCATGCAGACCAGGAGAAGCAGTCTTTGTTTCTGCTGACCTGGCAGGACTGGCTGAAAGATGCCGATCAGAGGGTAACCTTGATTTCAAGGATCTATAACGATCTTATGGAAGGGCTTGCAATCATCGCAAGGGGTATTTTTTACGGACCTCCTGAGGTAGCCCTGGGAATCATTGCTCCCCTCCTTGAGCTTGGAGGTGTAAAATACAGTTTAAAATACGTGACCTTCCTGGAAGCTGTTACAATTATCGGGGACTTTTATCCTCCCTTTGAAAAGTTCAAGTCAGCAAGCCGTTTTGCTGTGCGGGACTTTAGCAGCTGCGAAAGCTATAAAATCGCCGGGCTTATAAAAGAACGGGCCGAAGGTTCCGTATATGCCAGCATTTCCTTTTACGCCCTGGGAGGCAAGGTGGCAGAGGTGGATGTGGATGAAACCGCATTTTTCTACCGCGATGCCAACTTTATCGTTTGGCTTGATACCGTTTTTGAAGACCATCGATGCAAAAATGCCGCCTGGGTAACTGAAAAATTCAGCTATTTAGAATCGGTCACCAACGGCTCTTATGTGAATTTCCCCTATGCATGCCTTCCCTGCTATCTTGAAGAATACTATGGTACCCATGTATGCAGATTAAAAAAGGTGAAAGAGAAATATGATCCGCTCAACATTTTTACCTTCCCTCAAGGGATCGGCGAATTTTTTAATATGGATTTTACGGTTCCTAGATGCTGTAATCTCTCCTGGTAAACCGATTATACAGCTAAGGCATGAATACAAAAGCACCCTCGCGAAAATCAGGATTCACGCGGGGGTGCTTTCGTTGGGTTTTCTATTTATTTTTCCGAATTTTGATCGGTTTGGCCTAAAATCTGATACAGAAGCCGGTATAAGACCTTGGAATCCTCTTCATTCACGGGAACACATTGAGCCATCCGGTCCGGGATGGTTACAGCCTGGTCCTTTAGCTGGTCCCCTTTTTCTGTCAGTTCAACGATCACACTTCTCTCGTCTGCTCTGTCACGGCTCCGTTTAAGCAGGCCCGCAGCTTCCATCTTTTTTAACAAGGGAGTTAAGGTGCCGCTGTCCAAATACAGAAGCTCTCCCATCTTCTTAATGGTGACCCGCTTCCTCTCCCATAATACCATCATGGCAATATACTGGGTATAAGTCAGCCCGATCTCATCAAGAAATGGTTTATACCGTTTGATGATCTCGCGGGAGCAGGCATATAGCGGAAAGCAAAGCTGGTTCTCCAGTTTTAATTTCTCATAATCCATAACTTATCTCCTCTCTCCCACTGCTATCCTCTTCCTGCTTTTCACAGTAAGCTCTTTACACATTCTTTCACATAGTTCATATCTGCGGTGGGCTCAAAACGCCTGACTACATTTCCCTGACGGTCCACAAGGAATTTGGTGAAATTCCATTTAATATCCGGTTCATTTTTATAATTTGGATTAAGCTCTTCAAACTTCTGTTCCAGACGGGATGTCAGCTCATGTCCCGGGTCAAAGCCTTCAAAGCCCTTTTCATTCACCAGATACCGGTACAGGGGAATGGCATCCTCCCCATTTACATCAATCTTTGCAAACTGGGGGAAGGTAACTCCAAAGCGTCCGGTACAAAAGGAATGAATTTCTGCGTTGTCGCCAGGCGCCTGGTTTCCAAACTGGTTGCAGGGAAAATCAAGAATCTCAAACCCATTGACAGCATACTCGTCATACATAGTCTGAAGATCCGTATACTGTGGAGTAAACCCGCAAACCGTTGCCGTATTGACGATCAGTAACACCTTGCCTGTGTAATCGGATAGGGGTTTCTCTGTGCCATTCATTTCTTTCACTGTAAAATCATAAACAGACATTTCATGTACCTCCTTTTTATATTATGCAAAATTACATTTATTAAAACTATATTTATCATAAAACGTTATTGGGCATTTGTCAATGGCTTTGTAAAATTTAATTGTACAAAATTAAATTAATCAATTATTTTATAATAAGGATCCTTGTCACTGGGCAATGGCTNNTGTGTGACTCAATCACAGACATATCCTAAATTTTTGTTTATACTGAACGAAACAACATAGGACCATTGATTATTTTAAAAATATAGCAGGAGGCATATTATGAAAAAAATTGTAATTATCGGCGGAGTAGCCGGAGGAGCCAGCTGTGCAGCCAGGCTGCGCAGGCTTGATGAGGAGGCAAATATCATCATGCTGGAGCGGGGGGAATACATTTCCTACGCCAACTGCGGCCTCCCTTATCATGTGGGTGATGTAATAAAATCCAGGGATGCATTGCTGCTGCAGACGCCGGAAGCCATGAAAAAGAAGTATGGCATTGATGTCAGGGTAAAAAACGAAGTTTCCTCCATTGACCGGGAGAATAAGACAATTACGGTCCGCAGGCTGGATTCCGGGGAAACCTATGAGGAAACCTATGATACCTTAGTCATTTCCACCGGTTCCTCACCAGTCCGCCCGCCCATTCCTGGAATCGGGTCTTCCCGCATCCAGACTCTCTGGACAGTTCCTGACACCGACCGCATCCGTGCTCTGATTAAGGAGAACAAAATCAAAACTGCCGCAGTCATCGGCGGAGGCTTTATTGGCCTTGAAATGGCTGAAAACCTCCGCCACGCAGGACTTTCTGTTTCTCTCATTGAAATGCTGGACCAGGTTATGACTCCCGTTGACTACGAAATGGCCCAGCTGCTCCACGAACACATTCTGCAAAACGGTGTGGACCTCCACCTGGGTGATGGTGTTGCTGCGTTTGAAGATCAGGATGGATCTGTGGCCATTACTTTAAAAAGTGGTAAAACTCTCTCCGCAGAGCTTGTCATCCTCTCCATCGGCGTCCGGCCTAACAGTGAACTGGCAAAGGCAGCCGGCATTGCCGTCAATGAACGGGGGGGCATTGTGGTTGNNATTTAAAGACCTCGGATCCGGATATTTATGCCGTAGGCGATGTGATTCAGGTTGATGACCTCATATTTAGGGAACCAGCAATGATCCCGCTTGCAGGTCCTGCCAACAAACAGGGTCGCATAGCAGCCAATAATATTGCAGGGACTCAGGAAACCTATAAAAAAACCCAGGGAACGTCCGTTGCAAAGGTATTTGATTTAGCTGTGGCTTCTACCGGCGCAAATGAAAAGGCACTGATCAAGAGGGGCCTTCAAAAGGGAAGGGACTTTGAAAGCATCATCATTACCCAGAATTCCCATGCGGGCTATTATCCCGGAGCCGTACCCATAACCTTAAAGCTTCTTTTCTCCACCGACGGAAAAAAGATTTTCGGAGCGCAGATCGTAGGCCGGGATGGAGTTGATAAACGGATCGACACTTTGGCGGTGGCCATCCGCCTTGGAGCAGGGATCCCTGACTTAAAAAGCCTGGAGCTTGCTTATGCCCCACCCTTCTCCTCTGCAAAGGATCCGGTCAACATGGCAGGATTTGTTGCTGAAAACCTGATTACAGGAAAGGTTGTATTTACCTCCTGGGATGCGGTGGAGCAAAGCCCGGAAGCGGTGATCCTTGATGTAAGAGAGGATGCGGAGCTGATGGCCTTTTCCCTTCCAAATGCAACCCACATACCCCTGGGTCAGTTAAGAAGCCGTTTAAAGGAGCTGGACCCTTCCAGGAAAACCATCGTTTTCTGCGCCATTGGGGTCCGGGCTTACAATGCGGCCCGCATCCTGATGCACCACGGATTTCATAATGTCAGGCTTTATCCCGGCGGCGCAAAGTTCTATCAGTCGACCCATTATGCAACCGATGGGATTCAGCCTTCCGAAGAAGCCATCTATTCCGACAGCGGCCAGATGGAGACTAAAAATATTCCCACCTCTGCCATGCGCTTAGATTGCAGCGGCATGCAGTGCCCAGGCCCCATCATGAAAGTGTTTGAAACCATGAAGGAAATGCCGGATGGGGCTGTCATGGAGGTATCTGCCTCTGATCCAGGTTTCACCCGGGACATCGGTGCCTGGTGCAGGCGTACCGGAAATGAGCTTATGGCCTGTGAACTCAGGGGAAAGGACTACGTTGCCCTGGTAAAGAAAGGAGGTCCTGCTGCCCTCGAAAAAAAGGAAGCAGCCGAAGGTAAGACCATCATCGTATTTTCCGGTGATCTTGACAAAGTTCTGGCAAGCTTTATCATTGCCAATGGTGCTGCTGCCATGGGCAGACCTGTTACCATGTTCTTTACCTTCTGGGGGCTGACTGCATTAAGAAAGGCCGAAAAGCAGCCGGTCCGCAAATCACTGATGGAATCCATGTTTGGATTCATGCTTCCCAGGGGCAGTAAAAAATTAAAGCTTTCAAAAATGAATATGGCCGGCATGGGAACCGCCATGATGAAAAAAATCATGAATGATAAAAATGTGGATTCACTGGAAACCCTGATTCAAAAGGCCATGAAATCCGGAGTGAAGATTGTGGCCTGCACCATGAGCATGGATGTCATGGGAATCCAGCCCGAGGAATTGATCGACGGAGTGGAACTTGGAGGCGTAGGTGCTTATCTGGGAGATGCGGAAGAATCCAATGTGAACTTATTTATTTAGGATAGAAAACTATTGACGACGGCATTATGCAAAATCCCGAGAAACATTTACTGGAAGAGCTTGCCGATGTATTTTGGTATCTCTGCCGAATATGCGAACACTTTGACATCGACATTTCCAAAGCTGTTGAAAACAAAGCAGAACTGAATGCTAAAAAATACCCAATAAAGGGGTAAACGCATTCTATACTTCAGCATTTAAACAAATACGGAAATCGAGTAGGAGGGGGTTAATCACCCCTCCTTTTGATTCCCAACGATTGAAATAGGCCGTATCTGTTATGTTTGTTATTTTGAAGATATCGGAGGTTACAGTACATCTTACTGTATTTTGTTTTAATAATATAAAAGCTGCTTGAAACAAATACTTGACACGTTCCCTTTTATACCTTATTATTACTTATATACGTCATTTATAGGAATAATAAGGAGTAATTGATATGAAAGAAAAATATTATTCAGTGGAGCAAATATCAGAAATGCTCAATATCCACCCAAAGACCATCCAGCGCTACATCAGGGAAGGCAAGCTGAGAGCAGGAAAGATCGGAAAAAGCTGGAGAGTGACCGGACATGACTTAAGTGTTTTTATGGAAAGCACAAAACTGCCAACCGGAAAGGAAAACATCCATTCCATAAAAAAATCCGGCTATGAAATAAAAGTATCTTCCGTAATTGATATCGATGTCGAAGGAATGGATGATGCCATTCGAATTATGAATACTGTTACTGCCGCTCTGAATACCAATCTACCGGAATATGGTCATCCGACCATGCATGCACAGTTTTTGGAATCAGAATGCAGAGTGCGTGTCACCATATGGGGGAACATCCAATTTGCACAGGCGATCATTCAGTTAATTATGGAAATGGTTGAAACTTTTAGACAGGAGGATTTTTAAGGAAGCCTATACGAAACAAGGGATTCAAATCAATTACCGGAGAAAATGATGTTACCATTAATGCCCATAAAACGGCACGCAGGCTTGCTGCCCTGGCTCCAATGGCTGAAACCCGCATTCTTCAAGGCTGAAGACATATACTGACAAATATATTGGATATAGCAGCTCCATTTCTAAAGAAAGAAGGATTTCAATGAATATTAAAACAATAAAAAACCAGAATATTGCCATTGTTGATAAGGACGATAAAATAACTAACGCTCAAGATATCCTTGATATAATGGCTACGTCCCAATACCACTCTAATTGCATTGGTATGATCCTGTATAAAGAAAGCCTTGATGAAAGCTTCTTTGATCTTAAAACGGGTTTAGCTGGGGAAATCCTGCAGAAATTTTCAAACTACCAGTTTAAACTTGCAATCGTAGGAGATTTTTCACACTATACCAGCAAAAGTTTAAAGGATTTTATCTATGAATGCAACAAAGGAAACCTGGTTTATTTTAAGAATGACTTAGATGGCGCCTTGTCGGTGCTGGTACCGGAAAAATCCACGGAACGGTAAAATTATTTCAATGAAATACCAGCCCGGACATAAAAACGGCGGCTTTGAAATTTTAATCAAAACCGCCGTTTTAAGTGTTTCTTTATAGCTCAATCCCTCTAAGCTTAATATAATCCTTAATCAGTTTCGCTGTCTGTTCCAGGTCAATGCAGCTGGTATTGATGATCAGGTCATAATTGTCCCAATCCTCCCAGTTGCCTCCGGTATAGTAACGGTAGTACTCCTTCCTCTCCCGGTTAATCTTCTTTACACGCTTTGTTGCTTCTTTCTCATCAACCTTATCGACCTCCATGGTACGACTGATGAGGGTTTCGGTATCCGCATAAACAAAGATTTTTACCAGGCCCGGGAACGCTTCCTTCTCACGGCCTAAGATGTAATCCCCACACCGTCCGGCAATGATGCAGGACTCTTCCGAAGCCAGTTCTTTAATGACCTGGGACTGGAAACGGAATAAATTCTCCGGTTTCACAATATCCGCATCCGTAGAGGGTTTCCCAAGCTGGGGCTTTAAGCCGCTAACGATTTTATAAAGCAGATTGCTTCCCGCTTTTTCATCTGCCAGACGGAAAAATACCTCTCCAACGGCGCTTTGCTCCGATGTTATGGTTAAAATCTCTTCATCATAAAAATGAATTCCCAGCTCCTCTGCAAGAGCTTTTCCCACGATTCGGCCGCCGCTTCCGTACTGCCTCCCGATGGTGATGACCAGATTTTTCTTTTCTTTCATAATGCCTCCTTCTGCCACACGTTCTCTTCTGACGTTTCTTACTTCTATTTTACTCTATTGCGGCAGAATTTACAATTATTATTGATTGATTATCTCATTGAAACAGATGGCACCATAAGGCCTGATGCTCATCCGGTAAGCATTGCCCTCTCCCATGGATTTCTCGATATAGGAAATATATTCTTCTACCAGCTCGTTAGGCAGCATGGTCATGATGACACCGGCAAATCCGCCTCCATGTATTCTGCATGCACCTTTCTTTTNNAGCCAGGGCAACGGTGATTCCCTGTTCCTGGAAGCTGGTATTGGTGAAGCAGTTCTGAAGCCATTTCCATGAAGAATTTCCAGATTCGGTGATATTCTTTAAAAAGTCCTCGAACCGGTTTTCCTTTAAAGCCGCCACTTCTGCATCTACCCGCTTATTCTCTTCAAAGAAATGAAGGGCGCGAAGAACAGAACGGTCACCGGCAAAGTCCCTGATTTCCTGTAAATTGTCAATGACCTCTTGTTCCGTGATTTCGGCGCAGACTTCTTTTCCAAAGAATTCAGCAACCTTTTTCATTTCTGCCGGAACCGAGGAATAGTCCGCGCTTAAATCCGCATGACCCTTTCCTGTATTGACAATAATTAGGCTGTGGTTTTTAGAACTGAAATCAAAATCAATCTTCTCTACAACCGGAGCTGCCGGGTCCTTAAAATCAATGGTAATAAGTCCCCCTACCGCACATGCCATCTGGTCTAAAAGGCCGGAAGCCTTGTCCCAGTACACGTTTTCAGAGAACCGGCCGATATGGGCATAGGCCACGGTATCCATGGCGCTATTGTTAAAGAATGTATTTAAAACAGAGCAAAGCAGCATCTCAAACGAAGCGGAGGAGCTGACACCTGCCGCACTGATGACATTGCTGGTTATGCAGGCATCAAAGCCGCCGATCTCGTACCCTGCCTCTAAAAAGCCCTTTAAAAGCCCTTTTACCAGATCAATGGTCCCTGCCTTCTTATCGCTTGGAGCTAAGTCGTCTAAATCAATCTCAAAGCTCTGGTCATAGGTTTCACTGATAATATTCACTTTCCTGCTGTTGTTTTTTGCGGCTACTCCCACGCAATCCAGATTAATGCTTCCAGCAAGCACTTTTCCGTGGTTATGGTCAGTATGGTTTCCGCTGATCTCCGTGCGCCCCGGTGAAGAAAACAACATCACATCATCCTCCGGAAATTTCTTCTGGAAGTTTCTCACAAGACTCTGATAGCGTTCAATATTTTCCTTGACCGCCTCTTCTCCGTATAAAGCAGTCATAAGCTTTTCTGACTCTCTAGATTCCAGCAGCTGAATCGTATCGCTTATTTTCATGTCATTTGCTCTCCTTTTCCGATTTACTGCCCACGCTTTTCGGGCTGGGCCATTGCTACGAGTATATCATAAATGCCAAAGTTTTCACAATACAATATTTTACGAAAACCTATAAAATAATTTGACAGCTCATCCGGGGTTCCAGTATAATGAAACAATCAAAAATAAACCCGGTGAGAATACCCTGCGGGCATACCTTTCTCCCCGGTAAAACGGGGCGGTCCCTGCCCAAAAAGCATGGGCAGAAAAGAGGAANNGGCTGCATCTTCTGCAGCGGCGGCGGATCCGGAGAATTTGCCGAATCCCTGGCACTCCATTCTTCTGTCACCACTCAGATGGAATCTGCCCGCAACCGGATCCAGGGAAAACTAAAGCCGGGGGAAGCCAGGTTTATCGCATATTTCCAGTCATACACCAACACCTACGCTCCTGTACCTTATTTAGAAGAGCTGTTTACCCAGGCCATCAGCCATCCGGATGTGGCGGTTCTTTCCATTGCCACCCGTCCCGACTGTCTTCCGCCTGATGTCTTAAAGCTGTTAGAAAGATTAAACCGGATTAAGCCTGTATGGGTGGAGCTGGGTCTTCAGACCATTCACGAATCCACGGCAAACCACATCCGGAGGGGGTACTCCCTTCCTACTTTCTTTGAAGCCTATCAGAATTTAAAGGAAGCAGGGCTTACGGTCATCGCTCATGTTATTTTAGGGCTGCCGGGGGAAACCAGAGACATGATTNNTGGGCCACCTGGGGGAACATGGAATCGACGGAATCAAGCTTCAGCTTCTTCATGTGTTAAAAGGAACTGACCTTGCCGCAGAATATGAAAAGGGCCTGGTTCCTGTCTATACCTTAGAGGAATACGTGGACTTAGTGATTGACTGCATAGCCCTCCTTCCGACCGAGGTGGTCATACACCGGATCAGCGGGGATGGGCCGAAAAAGCTTCTTCTTTCGCCTTTATGGAGCGGTAATAAAAAGCTGGTCCTAGGCACTCTGGCTAAACGGCTAAAAGAACGAGGCATCTGCCAGGGTGACAGATACCTCGTCTGAGTTTAATTGCCATTATTGTGAATGACGCCGTTTTCATCAACTGACACGCCAAAGGATATGCTCTGGAAATACTGGTAAAATCCCTGAATTTCGTCTTCCTGGGTCAGCGTTCTGGTATAGCCTGCCTTCGAGGTCCCCGGGACCAGGGACAAGGTGGTGCTTCCCTGGGCAAAATCCACCTGGGCCCGTATCAGGGCTGTCTTTGGGATGCTGCTTCCAAAGATAAAATTGCCGAGGCTGTAGCAGATGGGCTTGCCGTTGTAGTATTCAATTCCCTGAAGAACATGAGGATGGCTTCCGATCACAAGGTCAGCCCCTGCATCGATGATCTGCTTACCTAATACCCTCTGGTATTCCTGTGGCTTCTCATCCCGCTCCACTCCCCAGTGGACGTAGACCACCAGATAATCACAGCTTTCTTTTGCTTTCTTAATTTCCTCCAAAAGGATGGTGGGGTCATAACCGCTTACCATGCCTGGTTTCTTACTGTTCGCCACCCAGTTAGCTTCGGGATAGACCCTTGACGCCGCCAGAAAGCCTATGGCCTTCCCATTCACGTCTATCTTCTCAAGCTGTTTGGCCCGGTTCATATCAGGGCCTGCCCCCACGTACTTAATGCCGGCTCCATCAAGGGCAGTGCAGGTATCCACAAGAGCATCCGTTCCGTAATCAAGGGAATGGTTATTAGCCAGGGTAACGATATCCACTCCGATTTCATTCATCATGAAAACCTTAGAGGGCGGCAGGCGGAAGGTAAACTGCTTATCCGGCGCTGCAGAGCCCCGGCCGCTGAAGGGAAATTCCTGGTTGGCCATAAAGATGTCTGCACCGCCGATTTCAGCGCGATATCCTTCATCCAGGACCCCATTTATGCTCCCCTCCTTATCATAAGCAGTTGTTACATGACTAGATAGTAATATATCACCAGCAAAAAGAAGATGAACGGCTGGATTCGGCTCTGTTTCTGCCTCGGTTAAAGCGGTTTCTTCCTGAGACTGGGATTCCTCCACCGTCAGGACTTCCGTTTCTTCTGATGCCTCAGAATCTGATTGGGCCAGGCTTTCTCCCGGAACGGCCTCTGTCACAGGCATCTTTTCCCCCTGTGCACCATTCCATTCAGTTACCCCGATCCACCCAACAAGCAAAACAAACAGCAATATGGGAAGGATAATCAGAATCTTCATCAACCCATTCTTTTTCTTCATCTACTCCTCCTGATTGTTGACAATTTCCACATGATTTTTCGTTTTCCATTACTTTTTCCACAAAAACCATGGGGTTATCCATAACTTTTCTTTCATATTTCTCTGGATTAAATTCCATTTTTTTATCTTACACTGGTTCCATGGATTTGTCAAATATTCCCTTTTACTTATTATGAATGCTTAAGACATACTGGAACCTGCAGTCATCCTGGCACCACATGGGAAAGTTTGTTCCCCATTTATTGTTAAACAGGCAGTAGGAAAATCCTTTTTTCATATCAGGAAGCTCCAGACAGCCGCCGTATAGCCGCCTTCCCCCTACACTTACCAGAGGGGAATCCTGATTTCGTATTTCTATGGTTGCATCCGCCCCGTCATAAACCAGCTTTTCTGTGCAGTGCTGTCTCCGGTTCCCTCCCTTTACCACTTCCAGGGGAGAGATTTCCTGATCCATGATCTTCATTTTCCATAGGAAGGGGTTCTCCACATCAATATTAACATCAAACCAAAGGGCTTCCGGCATTTTATTAGCATCTTTATTTTCCCACAAAAGATCACACAACAGCTCTTCTCCAAAGGTATAGGTGAGCCATGCCCGTTCAGGGCAGCCGTATTCACTTACAGCTCCCGGATTCCCTGCAAGACGGATTCTCACCCCAGTATTAAATCTTCTCATATCCCGCACTCCAAAGGAATAATTCCTGTTAGAAAGCCCCTCCACGGTTTCCAGTCCGGGCTTTGAAAAGTCTGCTTCCGACCAGGCCATATTCTCCTTAAAAGCATGGTTGTACTCATAAAATTCCGATATCGTATCCATGGCCCCATAGGTCTCATAAGAAAAACGGCCAAAGCAGCCTGACTGGATCCAGACCCTTCCCGCCTTTTCCAGGTAAACCACAGAACCGTTTCCGTCAAATGCCGTTTTCCAGTCCAATATGGAGATGATCTCAAAGGGATGGACCCTCTCTCCTTCTTCCCATGACTCTTCCCTTGGTAACGGATCCAATGGAAACACCTGCCCGGCTTCCTCTCTAAACTGTTCCGGCAGCAGCCGTACTGCTTCGCGTAAGTAGGCCCGCTGTTCCTCATAGGAACTTTCGTACCGGTCATAGGTGCTTTCTAAGTGATCCACTTTCTTTTCCCTGTATATTGCATGTAAAAGAGCCGTATTTCTTTCCGTAAACATGGCCTCCGTTACAAGATTTTCTTTTCTGGCTTTCTTAAAATCTTCTTTTTCCCAGTTCTCAAAATCAAATAAGTGCTTCTTATAATCCAGCGCCCACGTATGCTCGCATACCATCAGAAGATTTTCCATAAAGCCATGAAATTCCTGTTTTTCATAATCAAACTTCCCTTGTTTCTTCCATTGATCCTTAAGGCTCAGAAGCCGTCTAAAGATGCTGACCTTTACCGGATCCGAGGCTATGCCGTGAATCCAGGTATCCCCGATTTCCTCCCTTATTACAGGCAGCTTTTCTCTTCTTTCCCAAAGCTTCCCGGCATAAGCGTCCAAAGTAGAGGCCTCAACTGCTGCGCCCGGATATTTCTTTTCCAATGCTTTTAATTGCCTTAAAACCTCTTCCCTGGTAGGAATGCCCAGATTATCTCCTAAGAAGACGAACTCCAGAACATCCTCCATGCCCTCTTCGTAACAGGTCGAGCCATAAGCCGGAGAATACTGGACAAGTATCTCGCTGTCTCCTAACTGCCATACAAAGCTTCCCGGAACCATTGGATTCATGGAGGAGGCATTTACTCCGATGTGGAGGTATTGTTTCCCATGGCTGGCCATGATTGGCACCATGGCCTTCGTATGCCCGGGTACATCCGTAAGTTTTGCAGCGATGGTCTCTCTTCCAAACTCTCTGTCCAGTCTGTCCCCATAGCTTAAATTAAAATTCATCAGGTCAGCATCCATCAGTTCCGTATGAGTGGTAAAAGCCAGTCCATGCCNNCCACAGCATCTTTTAACTTCTGTACTTCCTCCTGCGAGGCTTTTTTTAAATACTGGTCAATTAAAAATGCCCCCAGGGTCCAGATAAACCGTTTCCTTCCATCCCGGTTTAAGTCCATGGCAAGCCCGATGGCTTCAGGAATATAATCATGGATATAGTTGGAAAGAACACGGTCCGCCAGATCCGTAAATCCCATATCAAAATGGGTCATGAAAACCACGTGGACCCTTTTTATCGTTTCATTTGTCATTAATTCATTCTTTATCATTTTTTTCACCTGTTATGTAATAAGGATTTGAAAGGAACACCGGAATATAAGGATAATCCTTAATAAGGCTCCGCCTGATTTCTGCCCGGAGATATCCTGCCTTTCCAGTGGTTCTTTGAATGGAAAGCCGGTCTGATTTACAGGGAATTTCTTCCCTGCCGTCCTGGGAAATCAGGATAAGGACATCGCCCTTTTTTAAGTTCCAGAAGGTAAACATGATTTCGCTTCCTATAAGAATCTCATCTCCCATTAAATTATCTCCTGCCCAGGTTTCCATCATGGGGCCTTCCGACGATATGGTCAGAAAGGAATGCCCTTTTTTTAGTCCTTCCAATAGATCCTCAGCGGAATTTGACAGCGCGTACACGCAGGTACAAGGGGAGGCCGGCATCCTTCCCGGCTCATATTTATGGAAATCACTGCCTCCTGTTATTGGAATCCTTTTCCCTTCCTTAAGCCTGTCATCCCACCAGTCCAGGCAGGCCTGATTCCTCTCCGGCATCAGACCTCCGTTCCAAACCTCCACCCCATCAAAGGGAACCTTCTCCATCCCCCATTCCCAGCCGCACCGGTAACAGAAGGGATGGTTTATCACCGTAAACGCTCCGTTTTCCCTAGCTTCCTCCACGATTTCCACGGTCTTTTCCAGAGAATTGGAAATAAAGTTTTTAAACGGGCGTTTTCTTCCCAGCATTCCCATATGTCCTTTGTAATGGGTCCACTCCACTCCCGGAATCATGGTTACCAGATCCGTGGAACTGAGATGGTAATTATGAGCATAATTGTTGTGATCCGTAACAAACAAGAAATCAAGCCCTTCTCTTCCGGCGGCAAGGGACAGTTCTTCCGGAGTCATATTTCCATCGGAGCCGCTGGAATGAATGTGGGTATCTCCCTTGTACAGCTTAAGGCCTTTTAAATAGAACGTAACCCTGTATGTAATTACCACTCCCTGTTCTTCTACCTTATAAGCTCCCAGAAGTATGCTCCACTGTCCCTGCTTTACAGGAACCGACGCAAAACCAGCCATGCTCCTATGATCCGAAATAACGATCCGGCTCCGGTTGGAGCCGGACCAGCCGATCAATTCTCCCTTTTCGTTCAAAAGGCCGAAATCTATGATGTTCCCGTTCCGGTCGTATTCATATGATATTTCCATGGAGGCTGCCTGATCCGGTACAAAAAACGGTACTTCTAAATACAGCCCTTCTTCCTCTTTCCCAACCGTCCTTTGAAATGTGATTGTCTTCTCCTTCATATCTGTCCTCCTTAGCCCTTAACGGCTCCCATATTTATTCCCTCCAACAGAAACCTCTGGGCAAACATATAAATGATCAGAAGCGGTATGGTGGAGATCACAATCGCCGCCATAATCGCGTTATCCGGAGTCGCCGCCGTCCCCGAAGTGGAATCCACGGACATGATCATCTGCTTTAACATCAGAGGAAGGGTATACTTTTTCTCATCCGTAATCAAGGTCGCCGGAAGCATGATCGAATTCCACCTGGCTACATACTCCATGAAAAAAACTGTCGCAAATCCCGGAAGGGATATGGGCATATAAATACTTCCGAAAATTTTCAGCTCTCCTGCCCCGTCCATTCTGGCTGATTCTGCAAGGGAATAAGGAACCGTCTCAAAGTAATTCCTCATCATCATAATGCTGAAGCCGGACACCAGTCCGTTTAGAACCAATCCCTGATAAGTATTTAACAATGACAGCTGCTTATTCAACTGGTAAACGGATATCAGGGTTAAGTCACCCGGCACCATCATGGTGAGCATGATAAATGAGGAAATAACATTTTTAAATGGCAGGCTCTTTTGTATCAGGACATAGCCTGCAAGGGCTGACAAAAGAACCTGGATCACAGTACCTGCGGTGGTAATAAAAAGAGAATTGAGAAACGGCCGTGCCATTTTTGTCACCCGGAATACATAGAAAAAGCCTTCCACACTGAATTTTGTCCACCACAGTTTGATCCCGCTCTGTGAGGAATCAAGGGCCGTTGAGGTGGACACCACAAATACATTCCACATTGGAAGAAACATGGCAAGAAAAATGGCGGCCGTCAAAAACAAAAATAGTGCTTTCCAGATGCCTGTTAAACCGTTTTTATCTAGATTATTTTTCATATCTCTGCCCTTTCCATCAGGAATAAATCTCATCATATTTCAGTATTTTTCTGATCGCCGAGGTGATCAGCAGAGTAGCGATTAACACGACGGTCGCAGCCGCCGTCGCAGTCCCTACATTAAACTGGATAATGCCCTGTTCGTAGATCAAAACCAGCAGGTTTTTCACCTTATCGCTGATGGAGGCATTCATCATAACAAAAATCTGGTCAAAATTCCGTAAGATTCCCATTACCGACAGCACTGCCACCACTTTCATGGTTGGCACGATGACCGGCAGGGTGATGTACCGGATCTGCTTGATCCTTGTGGCTCCATCCATTCTTGCGGATTCATACAGGGCCGAATCGATTCCGATCATGGCGGCCAGGAACAGGGCCGCAAAATAGCCGGCCCCTTTCCATGCACCTGTAAAAATCATGATAGATCTGGCGAAACGTCCCTCTGACATAAATACCATGGGAGAATAACTGTTTCCCAATACTGCCCTCATGATGCCGTTTACCATTCCGGCAGGCGATAATATGGAGATCCACAGACCTCCCACCACGGACCAGGACAGAAGGTACGGTATGTAAGTAACCGTCTGGAACAGGGATTTTGGCGCCATATTTTTGATCTCATTCAGCAATACGGCTATTAAAAGTCCCCAGACAAACTGCAAGAGAAAGGTTCCTCCTCCCACTGCAAGGCTGTTCATAAACGCCTGCCTGTACTGTCTATCCCCGAAAATCTCCTTGTAGTTGTTAAACCCTACCATCTCATAGCCCCCTAAAAGCTTTACCTTTTGAAAGCTTTTTAAGATTCCCAGTATCAGCGGATAATAGGAGAATACAAGAAAGTAAATGAGAACGGGTATGAGCAGCAGGTAGATTTCCTTATACCGCAATATATTTTTCTTAAGCTGTCCTTTCAAACCGATACCTCCTGTCTATTTTAAGGATTGTGATTACCGGTCAGTCACCTTCCGGTCAACAAGCTCATTTCTCATGCCGCTAAGCCCGTCTGAGGAGGAAACTTCGCCTTTGATGATCTTAATCCCCCACTTGCCCACGATTTCCTTGTAATCCTTTTCGTTTGGAATGATCATGTCTATGGTTGCATAGTTGCTGTAGCTTAACGCTTCTTCCACACCCGGGTTAAATCCAAAAATCGGTTTAAAGTCCTTATAGATAGGGAATGGAGCGCCATGGTCATTGGCATGCTGCGCGCCTGTTTCCGTCAATTCAAACTTTCCTTCTGTGCCGGTATAATCATGGCCTGAAATTCCGGTTGAAAGAAGATTTCCGCCTTCCTGGGTTGCAAAATACTCCAAAACCTTCATGGCTCCATCAGGATTCTTTGCATTGGCAGGAACCGCAAACAAGCTGGCACTTCCTTTAACCAGCATATAGCTTCCATCCGGGGTCTTAAGACCTGGAAGGGAGACGACCTCATAATCCTCGGGAGAAATCCCCCCTGCCTTGGCATTTGCATTATGTAAACCAACCCATGCCGTCCAGTCAGCCGTTACGGCCGTCTTCTGTGAGGACGCACCCATTTTGGCTCTCATATCTTTTGTCTTATCAACAAAGGAGGCTGGATCC
>DJBG01000239.1 GCA_002429965.1 Hungatella sp. UBA5982 | reverse complement strand
CTTTCTCTTCTTTTTTTTTATTTTTTTAAGAAAATATTGTAATTTAGGAAGACCCCCCATCTTCATCTGGATAAAATACCTTAAACATAACTCTCCTACTTTTTTAACAGTTTTCCTATTTCTTCCATAAACGTACTCACATCTTTAAATTCTCTGTATACGGAAGCAAAGCGCACATAAGCAACCTCATCCACATCCTGTAGCTTTTTCATAACAAGCTCTCCGATCACCGTGCTCTCTACTTCCTTTTCCTCACGGTTGAAAACCTGGGTCTCTATCTCATCTACCATGGAATCTATCTGCTGGGATGATACTGGCCGCTTATGGCAGGAATGAAGAATTCCTGATTCTATTTTTGAACGATCGTAAACTTCTCTGGAATTATCCTTTTTAATTACCATGAGAGGCATGGTCTCCAGCTTCTCATAAGTGGTAAAACGCTTTCCGCATTTCTCACACTGTCTGCGTCGTCTGATTGAGCTGTTGTCGTCTGCCGGTCTGGAATCAATGACCTTTGTATCTGCTTCATTGCAAAATGGGCATTTCACGTATCTGGTCCTCCTGTCTTACGGACTGTAATATTATTGGCATAATTTACTTAATAAATGCAAAGGCCGTTGGGGTTGAACTTAGTAAATTAGCCGTTCGATGNNCTTACAAGAATGATGTCCGGCCCCACCTGCCTTATGTCGCAGAAGGGAATCACATACTCCCTCTCCCTGACTAAAAAACCGCAAAAACACCCTGGTCCTGGTACAATAATGGCTAAAAGGCAGCCTGTTTCCATGTCAAAATCCACATCACCAACAAAGCCGAGGCGTCTGCAGTCACAGATATTAATTACTTCTTTTTGTTTGAGTTCACAAATTCGCATAGATACACCTCCTTAGTATATTCTATGCGTACCCCCCCTGTATGACACGGTTCTACCACTGATTTTCCTGGTTCCACATGGACTGGGAGGAGGTTTCTCCGCCTCTTCCAGGGGAATTATGGGAAATCCTCTCCTTAAGATCCAGATAATACTCTGTCATGGTAGCCTGCATATAAGGGATGATCCAGAGAAAGCCAATTCCCATGGAGCAGTATCCCAGGACTACCATCCCAATGAAGCTTATTAAAAGGTANNTTATTGCCCTTCATCATGGCTGCACTCTCCTTGAGACTCCCAATTACCCTCTGATCCGGAGACTCGACGAGAAGAAACATGGACTGGGATAAATACAGCATGGTAAAGATATTTCCAATGAGCAGAAGCAGGTACGTAAGTACCAGCAGTACTATCATGACAGGTATAAAATCAGTGATGACTGCTACAATGAGTACTACAAAGTACGGTATCCCCCAGGCAAATCCAATGAGAAGATTTATAAAATAAAGTCCCAAAAACCTATGTGGCTTGTTCTGAAAAGCAAAGAGCAGATCAGACAGTTTGGCAGTTTGGCCATTGCACATATTCATATAAATCTTAAGGACTCCCGGTTTTATAAGGCCGTATACAGAGAGAATTATCAGGAATGATATATAAACCCCTGCCTTTAAAACCACATATCCTGCTGACACATTGCGTGCGCCGTTTAAAAAAGGATCTCTTACCAATCCCATAGAAAAGGACGTTAAAATATACACCAGAGATATTGCCAGAAGAATGGCAAATTCTATAAACTGGATACCGATACACAAGCCGTATCTGCCTTTCAAGGTCCGTTTTGCATGCCTTTTAAGTTCTGATGATGAAGTTTTCACGAAAGCACACCTCCTAACCCCAAGCTACTCATCGCCGCAGTTCCAATAAATATGATAACAACTAATAAAACCAGCACGAAGGCAATGGATGAAGTGATGATGCCTGCCTTTGCATAGCCTTCAAACCTGTCTTCCGTCCTGGAAAGCAGGGCAAACAGGATCCCAAGGCTTCCGAAGATCAAGCCTCCGTAACAGCAGCAGGAGGTTATAATCCCAAGAATCCCCATGACCAGAGAAGCAAGNNAGGGCCAAGTTACTCTGGGCTGGCCTCTCTGGCTGCCTGTATACGGCATCGCGATCCAAATCCTGGTTTTCCTGCCAGGAACCATCTTGATTATCCTGATCCATTTCTATCATCTCCTTTTCTGTTATAATACGGCAATTATACAATATTTTCCATTGACTGTAAAACTAATATTTTATTTGGCAAAAAAATAACAAAAGGAAAAGTGGCTGCCCGCTATATTTCCTTTTCATCAAAAACGATGAAATATTCTTCATTACATGTGACTTTGAAAAGATATATCCTCTGGCGGAGCGCCATCTGATCCTGTCTTTGGATTCTATACAGGAGTATGCAGGCAGAGACAAAGAGTAAGCGGCAGCATTTCGCTTTACCAGGAAGTTTCTAACGTCAAAGGAGTCTTACAGCCGGATGCCGTGGAAAACTTGCCTGACCAGGTGTGGCTGCACTTCAGCCTATTGATAAAAAGGCCGCTATGGAAGCTGCTTAAAGCGATTCCATAACGGCCTTTTATTTATTGCTTAAGGAAGTCCCGGTTTAGAAAGAAGGAACTACCGCACCATCGTAGGTGTCTTCGATAAACTTTTTAACAGTATCGCTTGTTAAAGCCTCAACAAGAGCTTTTGTCTTCTCGCTGCTTTCCTCGCCCGCACGAACCGCAATAATATTACTGTAAAGGGTTGCTGCTACAGACTTGGCATCCTCCACAGCCAGGGCATCAGATACCTTTAAGCCTGCCTCAATGGCGTAGTTTCCATTGATNNTTGATAACAGCCACATCCACATCGCCTACGGAACGGGGAAGCTGAGCAGCTTCTACTTCAACGATCTTAAAATTCTTTTCATTTTTTACAATATCATTCTTGGTTGCATCAAGCTCAACGCCTTCTTTTAATCCGATCAGCCCCTGGTCTGCCAGGAGAAGAAGAGCTCTTGCTTCGTTGGAAACGTCATTAGGAACTGCGATCTGGGCTCCATCAGGAAGCTTATCAAGAGAATCCGTCTTTCCTGCGTAGATGCCGAAGGGCTCATAATGAATGGCTGCCGCACTTACAAGGTCGGTTCCTTTCTGCTCATTGAACTGATCCAGATATGGCTTGTGCTGGAAATAGTTGGCATCTAAGTCTCCGGATTCAAGAGCCATGTTTGGCTGCACATAATCTGTATATTCCTTGACCACCAGCTCATAACCTTTTTCTTTCAGAATATCCTTTGCAGCATTTAAAATTTCTGCATGAGGAGCCGGAGTTGCTCCGACAACGATCTTCTCCAGCTCGCCGGAAGTTTCTGCTGCCTTTGTTTCTTCTGCTTTCGTTTCCTCTGATGATGCGGCCTGTGTTGCCGCAGTTGTTTCGGGTGCTCCCTTGCTTCCTGAGCATGCGGTCAGCGCACTTACTGCAATCAGTGCAGCCGTAAATACATAAAGTGACTTTTTCATAATTTTTCCTCCTTAAAATTTTATATGGTAACGCCTGAGGCTGTTACTATTTAATCCGTTTGTCGCCCTTTTTGGATAATCTCATACCGGTTTCCTGAATAATCTGGACAATGATAACAAGGATCGCGACTGTTACAAACATCATCTCTGTCTGATAGCGGTAATATCCATATCGGATGGCGATATCGCCAAGACCGCCGCCGCCTACAAATCCGGCCATAGCAGAATAGGATAATATGGTTGTGACAGAAAGAGCTGCGCCTATCAAGAGGGAAGGTTTTGCCTCCGGGAGGAGAACCTTACATATTATTTGAAACGTGGAGGCACCCATGGATTTCGCCGCTTCTATCACACCGCCGTCCACTTCCTTAAAGGAAGATTCCACCACTCTGGCAACATAAGGAGCGGCTGCAATAACTAAAGGCGGAATCACTGCCTTGGGACCCAGAAGCGTTCCAACAATCATTTTTGTAACGGGTATTACCATAATAAGCAAAATAATAAAGGGTATGGAACGAAACAGATTTATAATAAGTCCCAATATCTGCTGAAGCCAGGGTATTGGATTGATTCCATCTTTATCAGTAACAATCAGAATAACACCCAGAGGAATACCGATAAGATAGGAAAAAACGGAAGCTGTCAGCGTCATAAATAATGACTCTCCTATACCGGTAACAAGCATGTGAATCGTTGTCCCATCAAAGGTCATGTTTTTTCACCTCCTCATGTGTAATCCCTGCTGTTTTTAAATAGCTAAGTACCCGGTTCTGGTCCACCTCATTTTCAGGAAGCTGAATGACCATTTGTCCCATAGCGGTTCCGTTAATATCTCTTGTCTCAGCATGCATAATGTTCACCGGAACCTTACAGGCCAATATCATATTGGCAAGGACCGGTTCAAAGGAAGACCGTCCGTCAAAGGAAATCCGGACCCTTTTGGAGCTGCCGAACCGGCTGACCTGTTCCGCTGCTTCCCCTAATATAAGCTGTCTGCCGATCTTTGACTTAGGCTCAGAGAATATTTCCTTAACGCTTCCCACCTCTGCAATGTGGCTTTGGTCAATGATCGCCACCCGGTCGCAAATGGCTTCTATTACCGACATCTCATGGGTGATGACGACTACGGTAACCCCCATGGACTTGTTAATATCCTTTAAAAGCCCAAGTATGGATTTTGTGGTGTTGGGATCTAACGCGCTTGTAGCCTCATCACAAAGAAGAACCTTAGGATTGGTTGCCAGGGCTCTTGCAATGGCAACCCTTTGCTTTTGTCCTCCTGACAGCTGAGCCGGATAAGCCTTGGCCCGGTCCTTCAGACCTACAATTTCCAAAAGCTCCATGGCCCTTTTTATCCCATCTTTTTTAGGAGCCTTGGCAATTTCCAGGGGAAAGCACACATTCTGCAAAACGTTCCTTTGGGCCAGTAAGTTGAACTGCTGAAAAATCATGCCCATGGACTGTCGGGCCAGCCTCTGCTCCTGCGGCCGCATGGATGTCAGGCTTTTATTCTCAAACAGTACATCTCCGGATGTTGGTATTTCCAGATAATTGATACAGCGGACCAATGTACTTTTTCCGGCTCCGCTTAAACCGATAATTCCAAATATCTCTCCCTGCTCAATGGAAAGGTTGATATCGTCCAGGGCCTTAATCGGGCCGTTGGCGGTACGAAACTCTTTTCCCAGCCCCACCAGCTGGATAATAGGTTCTGCTGACTGCATAATTCTATTTCCTTTCTATATGGTACAAAAAGGCCGCAAGCCCTGCACAGACTTGCGACCTAAATTTTCCGCGTTTTGCTGCTCTTAGCGAATTCCAATCACAATCCATACAAATGAAACGATTATCGTTTATTTATGCACTCTGATATACGACACATCATCATACACATGCCGTTCATCTGGTTCATATTCATCTGCATAGCTTTCCATTGGTTCATAGCAGCTACTCCTCCCACTGATTCCTATAGGCAAACTAGGAATTACTTTATGAGGCGTATTTTACGCTCTCTTCCTGTTTTTGTCAATACTTATTTTTAAATTAGAAACAAAAACCTAAATTTTATGAACATAAGTCCACAATCACCTGCGCGAATATCTTTGCGCTTACGGTCAGTTCCTCAATGACTGCGTACTCATCGGCCCCATGCATCCGGTTATCTGTCCCCGGCATGGAAGCGCCGAAGGCAACGCCGTTCTTTAATGAATGAACATAAGTACCGCCGCCCATGGATACGCATTCTCCCTTGCGGCCTGTGTAGCTTTCATAAGCATGAAGCAGGGTCTTTACAAATTCCGAATCTCCATCCACATGGTGAGGAGGCTTCATGGAATCATTGTGAAGGGTAATACCCTTTTTTGCCATGTTTCTTCTTACCACCTCCAGGACATTTTCCTCTGTGGCACAGACCGGGCACCGGCTGTCAAAGGTACCTTCCAAACCGGATTCTGTCACTTTTAACAAACTGAACGCCAGAGTCAGGCTGCCTGAAAGTTCATCTTCCATTGCGATCCCCAAAGCTTCTCCTGAAGTGTCCCCGTGAGGGATCAGTTCCAGAAGGCGGCGGATCATGGTCATCTGTTCACACTTTGCCAGAGGAAGCTCTGTTAAGTATAAAAGAAGTCCGGTCAGAGCGTTATTTCCCTCTTCAGGAAGAGAGGCATGAGCGCTTTCACCGATTGCGGTAATGGTGGCAGTATCTTCATCTAATTTCAGTTCAAAACGGATTCCCGTCTTTTTTTCACACTCTCCCGCAGCATGTTCAAGAGCTTCTGCGTCAATGCCAGCCACAACTGCACAGGCCTTTCCAGGTACCACATTCACCTTGGTCCCAGCCTCTAAGCACACCAGCTTTGGAAGAAGGTCAGAAGCAGTCCATTCCGCGGTGAAATGGCCGTTTAATCCGCCCTTTTCCGTGTTTACAACCGGAAAGGAACCGTCAGGAGAAAAGGTCATGGGAGCTTCCTCTTCTATGGAATAATAGTGATCGATATCCGAGCTTCCGCACTCTTCGTCCGTTCCCAGGATCAGACGCACATTTTTCTTAAGGGGAATATTTAAATCTTTTACCGCTCTCATGGCATAAAGAGCCGCAACAGCCGGGCCCTTATCATCCGCGGTTCCCCTTCCAAATAATTTATCTCCCTTTACTACCGGCTCAAAGGGTTCCGTCTCCTTCCAGCCTTCTCCTGCCGGCACAACATCAAGATGGGCCAGGATATCAAGCTGGCGCTCCTTATCGTTTAAATCTGCCGTTCCAACATAATTATCATAATTGGTAATGGAAAAGCCATAGGATTCCGCGATTGCCAGAGCTTCGTCCAAAGCATCAAACGCTCCCGGACCATAGGGCATCCCTTCCCTATAGGTCATCTTTTCACTGTTAATGCGGCACAGAGTACAGATGTCTTCTATCATTTCCTGCTTATGTGACTCTATATATTCTTCTATTTCTTTCCTATACATGATCCACACCCCTTTTTTCTTATTTCATCATAGTAGCCAGTGCATCATTTACTGCCTTGCCGTCCGCTTTTCCTTTTACCTTGGGCATCAGGACCTTCATGATCCTTCCCTTATCCGCTCCAGTGGGAGCTTCAATTCCAAGTTCCTCAAGAACAGACCGGATGATTTCCTTAATTTGCTCCTCTCCCATATCTTCCGGAGCAAATTCCTTATAAACGGTAATACGGAACGCCGCTTCTTCCCTGATTTCTGTCCTGTCTTCAGGAGCCAGATCGTGAGTTTCCTGCGACTGCTTCATTTCCTTCTTTACTATTGCATTGGCTTCATCTTCTGTAATAGGGGTATGATCCTTCTTATCGATTTCAAAATTCTTAAGAGCAGAAAGAAGCATGGATAAGGCATCTTTTCTCTGCTTATCCTTTGCCTTCATCGCTTCTACCATGGCCGCCCTTACTTCATCAATTTTACTCATTGTCTGCTGCCTCCTTATATTTTATTCTTATTAAATCATTACCGGCATCTTAGTTGTGACCGAATTCAGAAAGCTTTAGTCCCGGATTGCGGTCCAATACCATGCCAACGCTCCAGCTGTTGACAAACAAAAGAAGAGGATTGTCTTTTAAATCCTTGATCCGTTTCATATCAGACGTACCCTGAATCTTAGCCACATCAATTTCATCACTGTTCTCGATCCAGCGGATATATTCATATGGAAGCTTCTCAAGCCTTACTTCCACATTGTACTCATTTTCCAGACGGTAGGTCAATACCTCAAACTGCAGTACACCCACGACTCCCACAATGATCTCTTCCATTCCGGTGTTAAACTCCTGGAAGATCTGAATGGCACCTTCCTGTGCGATCTGGTTTACGCCTTTGATAAACTGCTTTCTTTTCATGGTATCCATCTGACGCACTCTTGCGAAATGCTCCGGCGCAAAGGTGGGGATTCCCTCATATTCAAATTTTTCACCTGACTTACAAAGAGTATCTCCAATGGAAAAAATGCCTGGATCAAAAACTCCGATAATATCACCTGCATAGGCCTCTTCCACAATCTTCCTGTCCTGGGCCATAAGCTGCTGCGGCTGAGACAGACGCATTTTTTTGCTGCCCTGCACGTGATTTACCTCCATGCCTGCGTCAAACTTGCCGGATACGATCCGCATAAATGCAATACGGTCTCTGTGAGCCTTGTTCATGTTTGCCTGTATCTTGAATACAAAAGCGGAAAATTCCTCTTCAAAGGGATCCACAACTCCTGTTGTCGTCAGTCTTGGAAGAGGCGAAGTCGTCATCTGAAGAAAATGCCGCAAAAATNNCCCGATCCATATCCAGCTCATCACTGGCGCTGTCAAGAAGCTCGATATCCTCCATGAGCTGCTGGTGATAGCTTTCTCCGATCAGCGCATCCACCTGGGCATCTCCCAACTGGACTTCTGTAGCCTCCACTTCCTTATGGCCGTTCGCTGTGGCCCGGAATGTGGTTATGGTTTCCTTAAAGCGGTCATAAACCCCTTTAAATTCCCTTCCGCAGCCTATGGGCCAGTTGACCGGACAGGTTCTGATCCCAAGCACCTCCTCGATCTCATCCATCAGTTCAAAGGGGTCTCTTGCTTCCCGGTCCATCTTATTCACAAATGTAAAAATGGGGATATGACGCATAACGCAGACTTTAAACAGCTTGATGGTCTGAGCCTCCACACCTTTGGAGCCATCAATGACCATGACAGCGGAATCGGCAGCCATAAGGGTACGGTAGGTATCCTCAGAGAAATCCTGGTGGCCTGGGGTGTCCAGAATGTTGATGCAGAATCCGTCGTAATTAAACTGTAACACAGAGGAGGTGACGGAAATACCTCTCTCCTTTTCAATCTCCATCCAGTCGGAAACGGCATGCTTGGCGCCCTTTCTTCCTTTTACAGTTCCGGCCAGATTGATGGCACCTCCATAAAGCAGAAATTTCTCAGTTAAGGTAGTTTTTCCCGCATCCGGATGGGAAATAATGGCAAATGTTCTTCTCTTTTTAATTTCTTCCGCTATATTCACAAAAATAGTTCCTCCAAAATTTACGTCTAGATCTCGTCTATTGTAGTATGATTCTAATCATAAGTCAAGATTCTCTCTTCCATATTAAAAATTAGAAAGCCAGGTTTTTGCAAGGGAAATCCAGTTCTGGCAGGAAGGTTCTAAGAGGGACTCATTGGAGCCTGCGGTTTCCTCGTTGGCTAAAGACAGGCCATGGCATCCCGCAGGATAAACATGAAGTTCAAAATTCACGCCATGCCTTCTCATGGCAGCAGCCAGGAGCAGGCTGTTCTCAAGGGGAACGGCGTTATCCGTATACGTATGCCATAGAAAGGTTTTTGGAGTCTTTTCTGTTACGAAGTTCTCTAAGGATACCGCCTCTGTCTCCTCCATCGTCACATTTTCTCCCAAAAGGCTTACAATAGAACCGGCATGTTTAAATTCCCCGCTTGTGATCACAGGATAATTTAAAATCAGTCCGTCCGGACGGATCTCCTCGGGAGTACGTTTTATGGCTTCCCAGACAAAATCTCTTTCCCAGAAAACCCCAAGGCTGCAAGCCAAATGCCCTGCGGCAGAAAAACCGCATGCTATGATTTTATTGGTGTCAATTTTCCACTCTGCCCCGTGTTCCCGGATGTAAGCCACCGCCTCCCCAAGTTCTCTTAGTGAAGTTGGAAAACGATTGGGGGCCACGCTGTAATCCAAAATAAAACTATGACAGCCCATGNNCACTCTCCCGGTCCGATTTACGGATGTATCCGCCTCCGGGAAGCACGATGACAGCAGGACGGAGCATATCCGGATTTACGCTTATGCTGTCCAATAAATAACCGGTCAGGCATACAGAGCCGGTCAGCTGTCCTGGTACAACGATTTGCTTTTTCTCAATTCTCATAATGCCCTACTCCTTCTTTCCCTCATCCTGACGGGTAAATATCTCATCCAGAATGCGATGCGCTACTTCATCCTTTGTCATGGTCTCCAATGGCAGCTCTTTTTCCCTGGTTATGATGGTGACTACGTTGGTATCTGTACCAAAGCCGGCTCCGGCTACTTTTAAGTTGTTGGCAACAATCATATCAATCTTCTTTTTATCAAGTTTTACTCTTGAATTTTCCAGCATATTCTGGGTTTCCATGGAAAATCCGCAAAGAAACTGTCCCTTCTTACGGTGTTCTCCCAGCCATTTAAGGATATCGTCCGTCCGTTCCAGTTCTATAACCATTTCTCCCTCTTTTTTCTTTGTTTTTTCCGTTCCTACGTGTTTTGGACGGTAATCCGCCACGGCGGCAGCCTTAATGACGGCATCCTGATCTGCTGCTTCCGCCGTAACCGCATCAAACATTTCTATTGCGCTGTCAACTTCTATGAGGTGTACAAACCGAGGCTTTGGCGTATCCGTTTTGCCGCTCACAAGCGTCACATCCGCTCCCCGGAGAGCAGCCGCCTTTGCAACCGCATAACCCATCTTTCCAGTGGAGTGGTTGGTGATATACCGGACCGGATCAATGGCTTCCCTGGTGGGTCCGGCCGTTACCAGAATTTTCTTTCCATCCAGGTCCTTTTCAAAGCAGACTTCTCTTTCAATGAAATCAAAAAGCACTTGAGGATCCGGCATCTTTCCTGCCCCAATATCTCCGCAGGCCAGATACCCGAAATCAGGCTTGATTATTTCCATGCCATAGGACTCACATATCCTTAGATTGTCCTGAACAATTGGATTTTCATACATATTGGTATTCATGGCAGGAGAAATGATTTTCTTGCATCTGCATGCCAGAACGGTGGTTGTCAGCATATCATCCGCTATCCCATGAGCCAGCTTTGCAATCACATTGGCACTGGCCGGAGCGATCATTACAACATCGGCAAGCTTTGCCAGGGATACATGCTCCACGTTATAGGAAAAATTCCGGTCAAAAGTATCCACCAGACATTTATTGCCTGTCAATGTTTCAAACGTAATGGGATTAATAAAATTTGTGGCATTTTGGGACATTAAAACATGTACCTTGCAGCCCTTTTTTACCAGCATACTGGCAAGCCCGGCTATCTTATAAGCCGCGATGCTTCCTGTTACTCCCAAAATGATATTTTTTCCTTTCAGCATAAGAGCCTCCCGTTGTTTTTCGTCTTAAAATATGATACTCTACAGTATAGCACAAGAAAAAAAAGTTGGAAAGGAGTTCCCTTTATGATTTTGGCCATTGATTTGGGAAACAGCAATATTGTCATAGGCGGCATCGACAATACCGGCATCTACTTTGTAGAACGAGTTACTACCAATCACGGAAAAACCGAGCTGGAATATGCGGTTAATATAAAAGATATTATGGAAATTCACAATTTTCCCCTCTCTTCCATAGAAGGGGCAATCCTGTCTTCTGTTGTTCCTCCTCTTACGGATGTGTTTGTGAGTGCTGTTAAAAAAATAACAGGCAAGACACCCATGGTGGTCGGCTCCGGAATGAAGACTGGATTGAACATCAAGATGGACAACCCTAAGACCGTTGGCAGTGATTTAATCGTGANNCAACTCCTATCATCGTCGTTGACATGGGAACAGCCACTACCATGTCCGTCATTGACCGGGAAGGAAACTACACCGGCGGCGTTATATTTCCGGGTTTAAGAGTATCTCTGGATTCCTTAAGCAGCCGGGCCGCGCAGCTTCCCTATATCGGCTTAAACAAACCAATCAGGGTGATCGGCAAAAATACCATTGACTGCATGAAAAGTGGAATCCTTTACGGCAACGCCGCCATGATCGACGGCCTCATTGACCGCATGGAAGAAGAGATTGGAGCTTTTGCAAGCCTTGTGGCAACCGGAGGTCTGGCTTCCTCCGTCATCCCTCTGTGCTATCATAAAATTCATTATGACGACGTTCTTCTATTAAAGGGATTGCTGATTCTGTATGAAAAAAATAAGCAGGATTAATAATGACCTAAAAACTGGAAATAAAATTTGATTCGGCTATCGTATAAAAGCCCTCGATTGAGTACATCATTTCTTTATGAGAATAATGAATGATGCGGAGGGAAAGATATGTCTGGATACAAAGTAGAGATTTGCGGTGTCAATACTTCCAAGCTTCCTCTTCTTAACAACGAAGAGAAGGAAGTTCTGTTCAAACGGATTCTTGACGGGGATAAAAAGGCCAGAGAAGATTACATCAAGGGAAACTTAAGACTGGTTCTCAGTGTCATACAACGTTTTTCCGGCAGCAATGAAAACGTAGACGACTTATTTCAGATTGGATGCATCGGTTTAATCAAAGCCATTGATAATTTCGATATTACGCAGAACGTCCGGTTCTCCACCTATGCGGTGCCCATGATTCTGGGCGAAGTACGGCGTTATCTTCGGGATAATAATTCCATACGCGTCAGCCGGTCCCTGCGTGATACCGCTTATAAGGCAATTTATGCCAAAGAAAATTTAATGAAGAAAAACTTAAAGGAACCGTCTCTTATGGAGATCGCCGAGGAGATCGGGGTAAGTAAAGAAGATATTACCTATGCCCTGGATGCCATTCAAAGCCCGGTCAGCCTTTATGAGCCGGTCTATTCCGACGGCGGTGATCCCCTCTTTGTCATGGACCAGATCAGCGACAAAAAAAACCTGGAAGAAAACTGGGTGGAGGATATCTCCTTAAATGAGGCTATGAGACGCCTTCCGGAAAGGGAACGCCACATCATTGACATGCGTTTTTTTGAAGGAAAGACCCAGACCGAGGTAGCGGAAGAAATCCATATCAGCCAGGCACAGGTAAGCCGCCTGGAAAAAAACGCATTAAAGACCATGAAAAATTACCTTTCTTAGACACCGGCAAGCCATCAGGCGAAACGGACTTCCTTATAAAATACAAGCCCACCTTTCCGTCAGGAAGGCAGGCTTTTACATAATAATACCATATCAAAAAAGCTCCGTCAGCTCATAATCCCCCTAATCTTGTCTACTCCCCAAATACCTTGCGGTAATCCGCCTGGAATTTTTCAAATCCGACATCTAATTCCCTTGCCCATAATAAGCATTGGCTCCATGCTTTCTTAGATAATGCTTATCCTGCAGCTCCTGTGGCGCAGGAGTCACATCCGGATTGATCTGTTCACACCGGAAGGCCATCTTGGCTACCTCTTCCAGAACCACTGCATTATGCACAGCCTCTATTGGATCGTTTCCCCAGGTAAAAGGGCCATGGTTTTTGCAAAGGCAGGCTGGTACCGCCATATACTCTTTATTCTTAAAAAAGTCCGCAATCAGAAGTCCTGTATTTTTCTCATACCCTTCCTCAATCTCTTCCTTTGTCAGGCAACGCAGGCAGGGAATTTCTCCATACATGTAATCCGCATGGGTGGTGCCATAGCAGGGAATCCCCCGTCCGGCCTGAGCCCAGCTGGTTGCCCAGGAAGAATGGGTGTGCACGATCCCGCCGATCTTAGGGAATGCTTTATAAAGTTCCAGATGGGTGGAGGTATCAGAAGAAGGATTATACCTTCCTTCCACCTTTCTGCCCTCCATATCCATAACCACCATATCTTCCGGCTTAAGCTCGTTATAATCCACGCCGCTGGGCTTAATGACAAACATGCCGCTTTCACGGCAGACAGCGCTGACATTGCCCCAGGTAAATGTGACAAGTCCATACCTGGGAAGTTCCATATTGGCTTCATAAACAAGCTGCTTTAAGGCTTCTAACATGTTTTACCTCCTATGGTGTAAGTGTATACATGGCAATTTCATCAATCCCATGGTTGGTGGATATGATGATCTCTTCCCCGCCTTTTGTATACTTGTATACGTTAGCAGGACCGCAATCCCGGTCAATGATCTGTACCTCATAGGATTCCTGTTCCGGATTATAGGTAAAGGCCAGAAGATTCCGTTCTCCCTGCCGGTGCCCGATGACCAGGGCTGGTCTGCCGCACAGCATCCCGCCGAAAATGGCATGGTTGAACTCAGCCGGCTTATCATAAGCATAGACCTCTCTGTATTCCCCGTCTGTTTTTTTCCATATGCTGATTTTATCCCCGTGGAATGGGGAAATGACAGCCAATTCCTTTTCTCCATCTCCATCGAAATCCATCAGCACCGCATCACTGGCTGCCTCTTTTATCAGATGGCGGATCTCCCAGTCTCCGGCTGGGTTTTCCGGTGGGATGAACTGGTACACACCGCTGTCAGAGGATATAATACTGGTCTGGAGACCACAGTCCTCCACCTTATAATAACCATGGTTTTTCAGCATGTCATCCTTAATCANNCTTCAGGCAGAACCGCCCCGTACACTTTTCCCGGGGAAGACCAGTCATCTTTAAATTCATGGCCTGATTTTAAGGTACATGCGATCAAATAGTTGGTGCCGTTCCGTTCCACAATTTGAAACCGGTGGACAAAAGGCAGCTCTGCCAAAGTCCTTACCTCCCAGCCCTTTTCTTCATCAGGAGTCACTATGACAATTTTTGCTTCTTTGGAATCATTGGGAGAATAGAATTTTTGTGTTGCCAGAAACTGTCCGTCGGTACCAGGAACAGAAACCATGGTCATTACGCCGCCAGGCTCTGTCCAAATGGTGTCCTCTAAATTGCCTTCTGTATCAAATAGCAGGCAGCGGTCTACCTTTTCCGCTGCAACCAGGATGTGATCAGTTCCCTTGTAACGAAGCGGGGCTATGGAATAGCATTTCGTTAAATTTCCCATCACCTTTTTTTTAACTTTCATTATGATTAACCCCCTTCATTCCTGTTCCCTCAATATTCCGGACATTTTAAGATTTGCCGTAACCAGATCTTCCTTCCAGGAGGGGTTTCCCGTATACCAGAATTCCGCTACATAAATCCTTACGCCAAGCTTCCAGGCGGTCTCAATGGCCTTTTTAAAGTCCACATGACCCTCTCCATAGGGAACTTCACGGAATATGCCTGGTTTCGTCTCTTTTAAATGCATGGCAGCCAGCCGCCCGCTTCCAAGCTTTAAGTCCTCCAATACGTCTGTTCCATTGGTGAACGCAGCATTTGTTATATTCCCAATATCAGGATAAACATTTAAGTAAACAGAGGACACCTGCTTCACGTATTTCATGGCTTTTTCCACTGTATTCATGAATCCGGTCTCCATGGTTTCAAATCCAAGTACCACACCGGCGGATGCGGCCATTTCGGCAGCCTTTTTTAAGTTGTCCATAAAATACCGCCTTGTTTCATCATCTGATTCTTCATAGTACACATCGTATCCGGCCAGTTGGATGATCCTGATTCCCAGATCAGATGCCAGTTCTATGGCTTTGCCCATGATTTCCATACTTTTTTTCTTGACTGCCGGGTCATGGCTTCCCAGAGGATACTTCCGGTGCCCGCTTAAACACATGGTACCTATGGGAATGCCTGCGGCCTTTGTCAGTTCTATCAGCTCCAGCCGTTCCTTTGAAGTCATTTCAAGACGTTCCAGCTTTTCCTCTGTTTCATCTATACTCATTTCCAGGAAATCAAAACCGGTGCTCTTTGCAGCTTCCAGCTTTTCTTTCCAGCTTAATTCAGCCGGCATTGATTTTTCATACAATCCAAGCGTATAGGTTTTCATTTAAAAACCTCCTTTTTTCACCTGGTGGATCTGCACTCCAGCCTCCTTAAATTCCTTTAAAATCTCTNNATAACGGAAATGCCGGAACACCCCATAAATGCCTTTTTTGCATATATGTTTTGAAGATTCCTTACCGCAAGATCCCCTACCATGGCTTCTTTGGGATAGCGAAGCTCACCGCCGGTGAGAATGATATTCACCCCGGCCCCATGTTCACTGTTAATCGCTTTTCCGTTGTTGGTTATGACCGTGACATTCCTGCTCTTGATGTATTCCAATATCTGCAAAGCAGTGCTGCTGGTGTTAATAAACAGCGTATCATTATCTTCTACCAACGTTGCAGCATAGCTGGCAATCAGCCGTCTGTAAAGTAATATTTCATTTGCATGTGCAGGGCCTTCTTCAATGGGAATGGCACCGCCATGACAACGTTTTAAAAGCTTTCTGTCTTCCAGATACTGCAAGTCTCTTCGGACTGTTATCACAGAAATCCCGCATTGCTCTGCCAAGCTGCCCACAGACACCTTGGGACTGTTTCTTACTATATCTAATATATGCTCTCTTCTTTCCTCCACAAGGGCATATTCTCTTTTCATCGGCTCACCTGCACTTTTATCAATATTTGATCACTGCCTGGATCCACAGTTTATTGGATACCGTCTGCCGGTTGAAAACCTCCGCCAGACGAAACTCTTATTGATTAACCTTCCTGAATGATTCCCTGCTCTTTAAACTTGGTTTCAATCTCAGGAGCAGACATCACATTCTTAAGTCCTACGACCTTAATGCCTTTTTTCTCGGCATCTGCAAACATATCTTTAAAATTCTGTGCACAGACCACCACATCGTACTGGGACGCTGACCCTTTTCCTTCTGAAAGGGCGCAATGATGCACCTTTGTCGGTTTGATATTATGCTTCTTCAGCACCTTCTCCAAAGTCATCTGTGCCATCAGGCTTGAGCCTGCCCCATTTGCACAACATACCAAAAAGCTTAAATTTTTACCAGCCACGATGAAAATCCTCCTTAAATTTATTCCTTGTTTGCCTTTAATTCTTTATACGCTTCATAATCCTCTGTCATAAGGAAATAACCCTTTTTATCTTTCCAATACTGGATCTGCGGAATAGCAAGCAGTGTAACCAGTACGATTCCAATACCAATGTAGCTTAAATATTTCATGATAACGGTAAATACCGGCCATATGACCGCCCAGTCCCACATTCCTAAGTAACCGCCATAGGCTGCCATGCCTACCCAACCTGCAATTAAGGCAGAACCAAATACCTGGCATAAACCGGATAAGAAGGGAAGAAGCAGAGCTGCTTTAAATCCGCCCTTTTCATTTGCAAAAACTCCGATGGTTGCATTATCAAAGAATACGGGAACGAAACCGCATATAACAAGCACCGGGCTCTTTAACAGAATCAGCGCCACAATGGCCAGAATCTGTCCGGCAAAGCCTGCTAAAAATCCCAAAGTCACGGCATTGGCTGCTCCAAATCCAAAGATTACGGCACAGTCTACTCCCGGAACTGAGCCGGGGAGAATTCTTTCTGCAATTCCCTGGAAAGGGGCTGTCAGCTCTGCCACAAAGGTACGTACCCCTAATTGCAGAATTGCCAGATATACTGCAAAATATAAACAGGTCTGAAGGACATAGAAAAACATGCTGGCTCCCTCTTTCATAAACTGTCCTTCAATCAGGTAATCCCTGCCAAGGATACAGAGGATCGCTCCAAAGAAGATAACCATTAAAATGGAAGTACAAACCATATTGTCGTTAAAAATGGACATAAAACCTGGCAGTTCAATATCTTCAATCTTTTTAAATTCTTTCCCATTGTTTTTCTTGTTTTCTTTCCCAAACAGCTTGCCTGCAAGATAGTAGCTGACTGCAACGCCGAACATCTGCTGATGAGCCAGACAAAAACCAGCTCCATCCGTAACCTCCTGGCAGGGCTTGATTGTCAGGTTTGAACCCACTGCCCAGTATGCGCCTAAAAGAAGGGCCATTACCGCAAGCATGGCAACTCTTCCATTTAACAGGAATGGACAGGCAAACATGATCAGCCAGTATGCGGTTGCAGCCTGCTGGACCTGAACGTTACCGGTGGTAAACAGTGCCCGCAGCTTGGTGTATTTTGAAAAACGGACAAGTAGAATGTTGACGATAAATGCAATGAACAACAGGATCATCGCATCCCCAAAACCTTTCCCAAACACTTCCCCTACGCCTGCCGTTACAGCATTCTGACCAAAATAAGGATCAATTACCATGGCATTCATCTGGAACCTGTCCTTTAAACCTACCAGTACCGGCCGGAAATTATTGACCAGTCCGCCGGAACCAACCATTAAGATCAAATAACCCACGATCGCTTTTAAAGTCCCGGCAAGTATATCATACCACGGTTTTCTCAGCAAGATATAGCCAATCATAACGATCAGACCAATCATAAATGCCGGCTGCTGTAATACGTTTGTGGCAAAAAAAGTCCATACCTTCATTAAAATATCCATCGTATTCTCCCCTTTTCCTTAATCCAAATATCGTTCCTGAATCCGCAGCAAATCCTCTGAATCTTTGGCGTTTTTCAGTTCAGCAATCACTTCCTCATTGCTAAGCAGCTCCGATAACCGGGTCATATTATCCAGATGCTGATCCGGATTGCAGGAGGCCAGCGTAAAGAAAAGCTGTGCATCTTTTTCCGGATCCCCTGCATCAAAGCTGACCGGCTTTTCCAGTTTCATAAAGGCGATACTGGTTTTGTGTACGCCTTCTGCTCCCTCCTGGGAATGCGGCATGGCAATGTCCGGCAAAACAATGATATAAGGGCCGTATTTTTTAATACAGGCAATGATCTCTTCCTTATAATTTCCTTCTACCGTCCCGTCATCCTCCAGGCACTCACAGCTCATCCGGACTGCATCCTCCCAATCCTTTGCTTCCCGGGCAAACTTATAATGTTTCTTCTCCACAAAATCTCTCAGCATGTTTTCTCCTCTTTCCTGATTACAAAAGTGAACGGAACGGAATATTCTGAGGTGCTTCAAAGCAATCCTCAAAGCCTCTTTCATGGTGATAAGCCAGCTTGTCCTTGTCCCNNTACTTCCCAGAAAAATGGATGGAATTTATAACCCAGCCGGTCCTTCTTCATGTCGTAGAGCACTTTGATTTCATTCACATCTGCCATAAAATTGGTCCATACATCATAGTGGATGGGGATCACCACCTTACATCTTAAGGCTTCAGCCATGCGGAGGATGTCGCAGGAGGTCATCTTATCGGCCATTCCCACCGGATTTTCTCCATATGAGCCAAAGGCAACATCAATGTCATGATCCTTTCCGTGTTTTGCAAAGTAAATGGAGTAATGGGAATCGCCGCTGTGATAAATATTTCCTCCAGGAGTTTTGATTAAATAGTTTACCGCCTTTTCATCCATATCCATGGGACACGTTCCTGTCAGCTCCTCCCTGTCCGGGCCGGTGGAATCCGTTGTTACAAGGCAGGTCCTGTCAAAAGAATCCAGAGCCACAATTTCAATATCCTTTATCCTGATGCTGTCTCCGGGCACCACCGTAATGCAGCGGTCTGCCGGAACCCCCCATTTCTGCCATAGCTCAACGGATTTCTTAGGGCCGATAAAAGGAACCGGAATTTCTTTTCCATTCTCATCCACTGTTGACATGTTGCTTTGGATCACATGGGCAGCATATTCCGGGCTCATATGATCCTGGTGGTAATGAGTTGCCAGTACCGCATCTACATGCTTAACAGCAAATGGATCAAGGACAAAAGGAACCGCCCTTAAATTAGGCTGCATCTTTCTTGCGCCGCACATATTTGCCATCTGATGTCCCTCAGCCATTTTTCCGTTACCATGAGAACGCTTTCCGTTTCCACACCACAAATCCACAGTAATATTACATCCGCCCGGCGTCTTAAACCACATGCCTGTACAGCCCAGCCACCACATAGCCACTGTTCCAGATTCCACTGTCTCATTTTCAATTTCTTCATTCAGCCAGGTTCCCCATTCAGGAAACGTGCTCATGATCCAGCTTTCCCTTGTGATTTCTTCGACTTTGCTCATCCAAACATCCTCCTTTACTTTTTACGATCGTTTTATGATCGATTATGTTCGTACTTATCTTTACATGTAGATAATATCATTACAATACAAGTTTTTCAAGAGCGTTATACGACCGTTTATGTATTATATGTTCGTTTTTGTTTTTTTGTTTAATTTATATATTTCAAATCTATTTATTTGTGCATATTTTTTACTATAATGTAATTTATTATTTTTTAAAATGCATTTCTCACAATATCGTCTGTTAATAAATCCTCAAGTAGTCCATCTTGTATGACTCCTCCATTTTATATTATGATTGTATGATTAAAACCGCATACATAGCATTGTAAGAATCTGGTTCAAAACTAATGAAAAAAACTTCATATAAATAGACAGATTCAATCATTAAAAGATTACTGGTTGCTTACAAAAAGTCTTCAAAATGAAATATAAAATATTCTTAGAAATATCCCGATGGCCAATATGCTTTAGCTGCTAAAGTATATTGACAGCAGATTCTTTAGGTGCTATACTAAATCCGCAAGTAAAGCTGAAATCGACCATAAAATAACTGTTTGCTTTTAGCGCTTGAGGCAGGTNNTGTTGTTGTAGAGGAGCTGTTCCCCGAAGCTCATGCGGGAGGACATCCCAATGTTGGAACATTGTGGGCATGGCAGCGGCTTTGGGGTGAAACAATGGATTGAGAGGGAAAAGAACATGGAGTGCAAATTAGTTGGAAACTTATTTGATGTTATAGCTATGATCACGGATGAGCAGAGAAGCCCTCAGAAGTATAGCGAATCCCATTTGCTGTATCACGCAGAAATGAGCCTGATTGATGCGATTTATGAGCATCCCGATGCAAATGCCCGCATGTTGTCGGAAATTATGGGCGTCACGCAGGGTGCGATTACACAGATGACGGCAAAGCTTTCAGAAAAGAAGCTGATCGAACGATATAAAATGCCCGGAAATAAAAAAGAGAAATATTACAGGCTTACATCGGAGGGAGAACAGGCAAGGCTGGGGCATCAGGAATACCATAGCGAAGCCAACCAAAAGCTGTGTCAATATTTCTGCTCTCTCAGCGATGCCAACGCAAGGGTTATTCTGGATTTTTTTGAAAAAGTGAAGGAATGTATGCCTATCAGTGAGTTTGCCTGTCAATCAGGCTTTGGCTGCAGAAACAATATAGAAAGGAAGGAGGAATAAGACATGCTTACTATTTCGAAATTAAGGGCTTATGTAGGTGACAACGAAATCCTCAAGGGAGTTGATCTGACAATAAACCCAGGAGAAACCCATGTAATTATGGGACCGAACGGCGCGGGAAAATCCACGCTGGCGAGCGTCATCATGGGTCATCCGGGCTATACGGTGACGGAAGGCCGCATCATATTTGAAGGCGAAGACATCACCTATACCAAAACAGATGAAAGAGCGAGAAATGGCATCTTCATGACATTTCAAAACCCCGAGGAAGTAGACGGGATCACCGTGGAAAGCTTTCTGCGCACGGCACGGTTTGCGGTTACCGGTAACAACGAGAGGGCTTGGGACTTCCACAAGGAATTAAAAGAGCTTATGGCGCGTCTGGATTTTGACGAGAGTTACGCTGCACGGTATTTAAACGTCGGGTTTTCGGGCGGCGAAAAGAAGAAACATGAGATATTGCAGATGCTGGCCCTCCACCCAAAGCTGGCTATTTTGGATGAAACAGATTCCGGCCTGGATGTCGACGCTGTCAAAACGGTATCAGAGGGTGTGCGAGGCTATAAAAACGAAGAAAACGCTTTGCTGATCATCACTCACAGTACGAAAATTTTAGAAAATATCAGTGTTGATATGGTACATATTTTGATTGACGGGAAGATTATCAAAACCGGAGACGCCTCGCTGATTGATGAGGTGAATCGCAGCGGATTCACTTCTCTCTCACCCGCCGAAGCGGCCAAGGGGGTGTCATGATGGAACGTAAAAAGACGCAGGTCGCCGAAATCAACCGTGACGCCTATGATATTGCGAACCCGGAAAACGCTTCATATAAGGTAGATAAGGGGCTGACTGCGGAAATCGTTACCGATATCTCAAAAGGAAAAAACGAACCTCGCTGGATGTTGGAACACCGATTACAATCCCTTGCCGTTTATGAACGGCTGCCATTGCCAAATTGGGGGCCAAACCTTCACGAATTGGATATAAATAATATTGTCACCTATGTCCGCCCAAATATGAAGATGACGGATAATTGGAACGAGGTTCCCGATGAAATCAAGCAGACATTCGACCGGCTGGGCATCCCCGAAGCGGAAAAACTGGCTCTCTCCGGCGTGGGAGCACAATATGATTCTGAGGTTGTTTATCACAGCATTAAAGAAGAAATGCGCCAGCAGGGTGTGATTTACACCGATATGGATACCGCACTCCATGAGTACGAAGATATCGTAAAAAAACACTTTATGAAACTGCTTCCCGCCACGTTACATAAATTCGCGGCGCTGCACGGAGCGGTCTGGTCGGGCGGGTCCTTTGTCTATGTGCCAAAGAGTATCGAGGTTCATATGCCACTGCAATCCTATTTCCGGCTCAACGCGCCGGGAGCCGGGCAGTTCGAGCATACAATGATTATTCTGGAGGAAGGTGCACGGCTTCATTTCATTGAGGGTTGTTCCGCTCCGCGGTATAACGCGCTGAATCTGCACGCCGGCTGTGTGGAACTTTATGTGGGAGAAGACGCGACGCTGCGGTATTCTACCATCGAAAACTGGTCGAGGAATATGATGAACCTCAATTCAAAGTGCGCGGCAGTGGAAAAAAACGGCGCAATTGAGTGGGTTTCCGGCACATTTGGCTCCCATATCACCATGCTGTATCCCAGCAGTATTTTGCGGGGAGATGGTGCCAGAAGCGAGTTTACGGGTATCACCTTTGCCGGCGCGGGGCAAGAGCTGGATACCGGAACTAAGGTAATTCACGCCGCACCGAACACTTCATCCACGGTATCGTCAAAATCCATCTCCAAAAACGGTGGGAAAGCCATCTACCGCAGCGCTGTTACTGTTTTGCCCCAAGCGAAAAACAGCAAGTCCAGCGTAAGCTGCGAATCCGCCATGCTGGATAGCGAGAGCCGCTCCGACACTATCCCTGTGATGGATATACGAAATGACGAAGTGGATATCGGACATGAAGCAAAAATCGGGCGCATCAGTGAGGAAACGGTTTTTTACTTAATGACGAGGGGGATTGGCGAAAATGAAGCGAAGGCGCTGATTGTCCGCGGTTTCGTGGAACCTATTACAAAGGAGCTTCCTTTGGAATACGCCGTGGAAATGAACAGGCTGATTGCCCTTGAATTTGAGGGCGGCATCGGTTAAGAGGAGGTTGGCATGAATCATACTTTAGAAAGGCTTAACAAGCTGCAAAATCCAACATGGAACACGCTTAAAATAAATGAT
Organism: Hungatella sp. UBA5982; assembly: GCA_002429965.1. GTDB lineage: Bacteria > Bacillota > Clostridia > Lachnospirales > Lachnospiraceae > Lacrimispora. The sequence continues at coordinate 19,152 of DJBG01000239.1, read as the reverse complement.
ACGTCCGTAGTGATCGATCTTGACGGAATGCCCGCCTATGCCGGGAATCCACTGCAAAAGAAATATTCCGGGATCCGGATTAGCCGTGAACCTGCATTGGAAGTAACGGAAAATCCTCCGGCCAGCCTTCGGGATACCAGGGGATACGCAGCGGCGTTTTGCAATTACCGCCTGCATATCACGATCCCGGCAGGGTTCGTGGCAAAGGAACCGATTGTGCTGGACTTTCATCTCGACGGCAGCAACGCTCTGCTCGCGGATGAGTTGTTCATCAGCGCGGAAGCCGGAAGCAGCGCAACCGTGGTTCTGAGATATGCATCGGACGGCGGCGCAAACTGTTTCCACTGTGGATACACAACGCTTAATGTAAAAGCTAACGCAAATATCAGGCTGATAAAGGCGCAAAGATTGGCGGAGAATCATACAGGTGTTGACGCAACAGAGGTAAACGTGGATACAGGGGCAGCCGCGCATGTGGTTCTGATTGAAGCAGGGGCACAAAAATCCGTTTCCGGCTGCAGTGTCCAGCTAACAGGAAATGGCGCGTCCGCTGATTTGGACGGCGCTTACGCCGTAAACCGCGAAAGGGCGCTGGATTTCAATTACCGTATTGAATACAAGGCAATAAACACGCAGGGTAATATAAACGTCCGTGGCGCGCTGCTGGACAAGGCACGCAAAGCGGCAAAAAGTACGCTGGATTTTNNAAGAAGAAAGCGTGTTGGTACTCGGCTCTGATGCGATCAATCTTTCTGCACCGCTGCTCTTGTGCGGTGAAGATGACGTGGAAGGGCAACACGCCACCACCACCGGCAAGATTGACGAAAACAAGCTCTTTTACCTGATGAGCCGCGGTATAGGAAAAAGCGAGGCGCGTAAACTGGTTGCGCTGGCGTCATTCAATTCTGTTTTGGAAAAAATAGAGCCAGACAGCTTGCGGGAAGAAATTTCCTTATTTATTCAGGAGGTGCTGGACGATGCGGACTAACTACTCAGATGATTTTCCTCTGCTTAAAAACAGCTGGGAAAACGGAAAAAGATTGGTTTATCTTGACAACGCTGCAACCACCCAAAAGCCCGCGCAGGTGATTGAAGCCGTGCGAAAATATTACGAGCACTACAACGCCAACCCCCACCGCGGGGCATATCCCTTGAGTGAGAAGGCAACGGAGCTTTACGAAACCGCACGGGAAAGGGTCGCAGGCTTTATAGGTGCGGGAAGTCCAGAGGAAATCGTGTTTACAAAAGGAACCACCGAATCCCTCAATCTTGTAGCCGGCATTTATGGCATGGATATCCTCCAGGAAGGCGATGAGATTTTGATCTCCATCGCGGAACATCACAGCAATTTAATCCCGTGGCAGGCTGTGGCAAAAGCAAAAGGCGCACGGCTCCGGTATCTTTACACCGATGAAAACGGGAAGCTGACGCAGGAAGAAATTGCCGCAAACATAACCTCCCAGACCAGGATCGTCGCTGTCGCGCAGGTTTCTAACGTATTGGGAATCGTTAATCCGATTGGGGAAATCATCAAAAAGGCACATGAGGCCGGCGCGGTTGTCGTGCTGGACGCGGCGCAGGGCATTCCCCATATGCAGGTCGACGTGCAAGCACTGGACGTGGATTTTCTGGCATTTTCGGGCCATAAGCTGTATGCTCCGATGGGGATCGGCGTACTGTACGCAAAAAAAGAGCATTTGAGCAAAATGCGGCCGCTGCTGTTCGGCGGCGGGATGGTGGACGATGTGAGCGAGCAGACCGCCACCTTCACGGACGGCCCCGCGAAATTTGAGGGCGGTACACAAAACGTGGAGGGTGCAGTTGGCCTGCACTCGGCAATTGATTATCTGGAAAATATCGGTTATGAGCGGATTGGAGAGGTTGAAAATGAGCTGACCCAATATGCACTTGCTCGGCTTAATTCCATGCCATACGTTACAGTTTACGGCCGGGAAAGCGGCCATAACCGCACGGGCGTCATTTCCTTTAATATTGACGGAGCGCATCCCCATGATGTATCAACAATACTGAGCGCGGACGGCGTGGCAATACGTTCAGGACACCACTGCGCTCATCCGCTAATGCGGCATATGGGCGTAAACGCCACTTGCCGGGCCAGCCTGTGCTTTTACAATACCAAAGAAGATATAGACGTTTTGGCAGAATCCATATGCAAGGTTAGGGAGGTGTTGAAACTTGGAGCTAAATGATATTTATACGGAAATAATCACCGAACACAGCACATCCACAAGAAACCGCCGCCATCTGGAACAGGCCAGCGTTAGTCTGGCGGGGAAAAATCCAAGCTGCGGGGATGAGATAGAACTTGAGCTGCTGATCGACCATGGCCGGATCATGGACGCTTCCTTTACAGGAACAGGCTGCGCGATTTCCCTGGCATCAGCTTCAATGATGATTGACTTGATAAAAGGAAAGTCTCTCTCTGAGGCAAAAAGTCTCGCGGAGTTGTTTACCGCGATGATACAGCGTAAAATAACAAATGACCAAGACTTGGAGCCGCTTGAAGAAGCCGCCGCATTGAAAAGTATTTCTAATCTGCCCGCGCGGGTAAAGTGTGCGGCTATGCCGTGGCACACTCTTGAAACAGCTGTAGAGACTTCTAATGCTTAAACAGCAGGCTCCCAGGCGGCGTGGTGTCGGAGTATGACACGCCGCCTGGGTTTTCCGGCGGCCTTTTCAGTGTTTCCATTGCTTCAAGAAAAACTTTTACCTGAATTTCGGTGTACCGCTTGGCCTTGTCGATGAAAGAATCCACATTGGAGGCAGAGTCTGTCAGCTTCTGCAGTCTGGCCTCCTTGGCAGGAATTGCATCCCTCAGTACCTTCTGATCATCGTTGTAATCAGCGGACAGCATACAAAACTGTTCATTAGTCACCCGCCCCAACACATTATCCTCATAGAGGCGTTTAAAGAGTGATGTCAGTTCCGTTTCCCGATGCCTGTCCACTTCCGCCACGTAGCTTCTGGCACTGTCCCAGGCTTGTCCTTTTAGCGATAATCTCCCAACCCATTTTTTGTTTGGACAACCGTCCCAATTGGAAGAATATATTATTTTTCCATATTTAAAACATCCCTTCTTTTTTCAATTTTTTAAGTAATTTTCTTGTTATACGATAATTAAAAACTAAGTCTGTTCCAGAAACTTCATACTTAATTCTTATCGCCATAACTAGCAGAATAAAAGTAAATAATACTACTAAATTCAAGGCCAAGGCAACAAGATTTCCAGAAAATAAGAATACCGTACTGAAAATAATGCAAAAAATACCAGTAAATATCATCGTAATATCAATGATGCTATTTCCTTTATATGTTGACCGTAATACCTCAAGATAATTCTCAGATTTCCAGTATATATCTGCATTACTAACTTCTGGATACCNNACCGCATATTTTTATGAATATAGAAATTCACTAAAAAATAAATTACTACTATGAGAATTATAATCAGTGCAAATCTTGCTATAAGGTTATTTAAAAAAATGGTCAAATACTGTAATTGTCGATGGCATTGGAGAGTTAAATCACCAATGCCATTTTTATAAATATATCATAGTTTTGAAAAAGAAAAGGATGCCCCTTCCTATGAATGCTATTCCTTGAGTTTTCAGTATTTCTTTCTATTTTCTGGTGAGTCATCGGTGACTCAGTTCCCGGACCATCTGGTTATGAGCCGGATGATCAAGCAACTGAGCCATTGGCTCCCACCAGTTAATATAATTTCCAGACCTTCCGGTTAAAATCCGGTCACGGCTTTTGGTATGGTGAACTCCACTGCACCCATGTATCCCGGCGCCACTTCATATTCGTCAAATACGATCACGATTTCCCCATTCTCATTAAAGTAATAGCTTTCATCCCCGGTGATCTGCTTGAATTCATCCATGTAATCCTCTCCCGTATTATAAAAATACATCTTGGAATCATCTGCAGCCATTTGTTCTTCCATCTGTTTTTTGATGTTATCGCTGATCGCAGTAATGTAGTCGGTCTTATCCTTCATCAGATCCTTTAAGGACACCACATTTCCTGTTCCCTTATCAATGGTAAAAATCTTTACATACTCCGCTCCGCTGGCCATCACAACCGTTGTATTGATCCGAAGGGAAAGGTAATTATCGTTGTCTGTCACAACATCATAGCTGGATGTTACGGAATAGTGGCCGTCACCTGCCTGATCTCCTGCCACCTGTTTTTCATATTCTGCAATCAGCTGATTGGCATAATCTTCAATAGAACGGTTAACCTTGTCGTTATCCTTTTTATTGATAGAAACCTTTGGGATATCTATTTTAGCCTCATAATTCTTATTAGTATCCTCAAAAGTACGGAATGTAACAACCTTTGCGATTGCGCCTAAGACCGGGATATCTTCCATTGCATTGGCGGTAACCGGGCTGGCATTTGCCATAATTACAATAGCCGCCATTGCAGCCGCCGCTGTTATTCCTGTTCGTTTTGTCATTTTCATCATCTGCGTTCTCCTCTTTTCTTTTTTTGCTCTTTCAATTCCTGCCGCGATGCCTTCACGGGCAGCCTCCGGCACAGGAATATTATGGTACCTATCTTTCATCCTTATCAATTTTTCCTTGTCACCGTTTTCCATAATAACTGCTCCTTTCTATCCTAAGTAGCCTCCGGTTCCAGTACGATCTTCAGTTTTTTCAGCGCCCGGTAAAGCCTGGCCTTGACTGTACTCACGTTCATTTCCAGAATTTCAGCAATCTCTTCCAGTTTCCATTCCTCCATATATTTTAAAATCACGATTGTACGGTCCTTTTCCTCTAATGAACTTAAAAGCTCCAAGGGATCATCCTCCTTATAGCTGTCTTCATGCGGAATCTCCACCTCATCAAAGCTCACGCTTTCCTTTTTCTGCTTCCTCAAAAAGTCAATGGATGCATTTATGACGATCCGGTGAATCCAGGTCGACAGAAAAGTTTCTTCTCTCAGTTTCCTGCATTCCTTTATTACCCGGTATGCACTCTCCTGAACGATATCCAAAGCATCCTGTTCNNTGCTGTACGCAAGCCGGTAATAAGATTCATAATTTTTCAAAAGGATCCGTTCTGCCTCTTCTTCAATCTTTTGTTTCATCTTCTCCTCCTCTCTGGGGTTCTATCTATTAGACGTATTATAACTCAAAAAAGTTTCATTATTTACAAAAAAAGGAAAGACTCCCCGGAGCCTTCCCTTTTTTCAGTCATAATTACTATTCAAACCGCACAATTTCTTTTTTCAACCTCTTCATAATCTTCTTTTCCAGCCTGGATATATAGGACTGGGAGATGCCCAATAAATCTGCCACTTCCTTCTGGGTCATTTCCTCTCCTTCCTCATCCGTTAATCCAAACCGCAGCTCCACGATCTTCCTCTCCCTTGGGCTCAAACGGCTGATGGCGGTATTAAGCAGGTTCCGTTCCACCTCGGTTTCTAAGTCCTTATAAATGACATCCTCCTCCGTTCCGAGAATATCTGATAAAAGGAGTTCGTTGCCATCCCAATCCACATTTAAAGGCTCATCAATGGAAACCTCCATCTTGGTCTTGTTGTTCCGGCGCAGGTACATGAGTATTTCATTTTCAATGCAGCGGGAGGCATAGGTGGCCAGCTTGATGTTTTTATTTGGATTAAAGGTATTAATTGCCTTAATGAGTCCTATGGTACCTATGGAAATCAAATCCTCCACACCAACACTGGTGTTATCAAACTTCTTCGCTATGTATACCACAAGGCGGAGATTATGTTCAATCAATTCTGATTTCGCCCTCTGATCTTCATCACTGCCAAGGAGTGCAATAATCTGCGCCTCTTTTTCATTGTCCAGGGGCGGAGGAAGGATATCTGCTCCACCTATGTAATGGATCTCCCCCTGAGAAGGCATCATCAACGCTTTAAATGTTGGAATTGCCTTAAACTGAAAACGGTTTGGTACGGATACTTTTATAATCATGCGATAATCTCTCCTTTACATCATTCACTCACTCTTCATGCAGCAGCATCTGATATTCTCCATTTCTGGATAATGCCTTTTTGCATACGGCCACCAAAGGCCGTTCAATCACCTTCACTTCATCCCCTTGACGTACCTCCATCTCGTCTAGAAAGATTCCGGGCAGCATACCGTCACTTTTCCCAACACTTCCATAGGGAATGTAGACGACTTCCGACACACTCTCGCAAAGCTCCCGGACAGCCTCGTAGGTTACAACATGGACGATCCGGCGGCTTACCGGTTCATACAGCCTGTTTCCTGTATCAAGCAGGGCTGTTACTACCTTTTTCTTTCCTCTGTAATGCATGGTAACTTCATAAAAATTGTTCTTTCCCTTTAGCATGGCGGAAATCTGCCGAAGAAAGCAGCGAATTCCAAAGTAAGTGCCCGCTGCCAAAAAAATCAACCGGTAAAATGGTATAGCTTCCTGACCATTTCCTCTAAGAATCTGTTCTATATAATAGCCGGCCTTCGTATGTTGATATAGGGCATCCATAATGCCTGCCGTTGTAACTGCAGCCAGATAAAGAGCGCCTACTGCTTTCCCTATTTCCTTTGGTCTTTTTATGTCGAAAGCCGTCATCACCATAAGGGTACTCACTGCCAGATAGGTAATTATCAACTCAAGCCACAGAGGTAAATATGGAAAGGCGGCAGCAAACACAGCCCAAGCTGCCCCCAAAATAGCCCCAAGAATCATTCTCCACCATATGAGACGATACTTCATCCCCCGTCTTACAATGGATAATACCAGGAAATCCATGGCAAAATTAGTTAAGAACAACACATCAATATACAGGTTTATTTCCGTCGCCGCTTTCACCTCCTGCCCTGTACGAACATTATAGCCAGTAAGCCATTCAGAATTTGTCAAAACCATGGGGATGATTCCTATTTTTTATCGCCTTTTTCCATCCCGTCACGGCATTTGCCGACAGATTCTTACAGACCACACGTTCCCCTTTTGTCCATTCCTTCTCTCTTCCTGACAAAAGGGCTAAAATAGAAAAGGACGCTTTCCTCGGTGCTGTGCAACAAAAAACAGCCGGACACAGCATTTTCTGCCATGTTCGACTGTTTTTCACATTCTATTCAAGATTGTCGATTTTTCATGATGGAGATTTAAGAGAGCTGAGAAAGCCTCTCCTTCACCTGATCCATCATCTGAGCATATTTCTCAAGCTTTGCCTTTTCCTCTTCAATCTTGGCTGCCGGAGCCTTGCTTACGAACTTTTCGTTATTAAGCATGCCCTCAACACGGGCCAGCTCCTTGCTTAAGCGCTCTTCTTCCTTCTTTAACCGTTCTATTTCTTTTTCAATATCCACCAGTTCAGCAAAAGGCATGTAGATAACGGCCTGATGAATGACCGCAGATACGGCATCGTCTGCTATGCCTTTCTTATCCTTCTGTAAATACACTTCACCAGCATAACCCAGAGTGGCAAAAAACACCTTGCTGCGTTCAAAGATATCAAGAATCTCCTGATTCTCAGAAACAACATAAACCTTTGCTTTCCTGCTTGGCGGAACGTTCATGGAAGTTCGTACGTTACGGATTCCTCTTACCGCCTCCTTGATGGTCGTGACCGCATGCTCCTCAGTTTCAAAGTTCCAGTCTTTCCGGTACTCCGGCCAGTTGGAAATCATGATGGACTCCTCTTCATCCTGAAGGTTGCAGAAAATTTCCTCGGTGAGGAACGGCATGTAAGGATGAAGAAGCTTTAAGGAGTTAATAAGCACGGTTTTCAGGGTCCAGATGGCCGCTGCCTTTGTCCTGTCCTGATCTTCCCACAGCCTTGGCTTCACCATCTCAATATACCAGTCGCAGAATTCCTCCCAGATAAAGTCATAAACCTTTTGAAGGGCAATTCCCAGTTCATATTTATCCAGGTTTTCCGTCACTTCCTTTGCCAGGGAGTTCACCTTGGACAGGATCCATTTATCCGCAATGGTAAGTTCTGAAAGCTCTGCCTTTGCCTCCGGCACCTTCTCAATATTCATCATAATGAAACGGGTAGCGTTCCATACTTTATTGGCAAAATTTCTGCTGGCTTCCACGCGCTCCCAGTAGAAACGCATATCATTACCAGGCGCATTTCCGGTGATTAAGGTCATGCGGAGGGCATCGGCTCCGTACTTTTCGATGACCTCCAGAGGATCGATTCCGTTTCCTAATGATTTGCTCATCTTACGGCCTTCGGAATCCCTTACCAGGCCGTGCATCAGCACCGTATGGAAGGGGAGCTTTCCGGTCTGCTCGATTCCCGAAAATACCATGCGGATTACCCAGAAGAAAATAATGTCGTAGCCGGTAACCAGCACATCGGTTGGGTAGAAATATTTTAAATCCTCTGTTTCCTCGGGCCAGCCTAAGGTGGAGAAAGGCCAGAGAGCAGACGAAAACCAGGTGTCAAGGGTATCCTCATCCTGGGTCAAATGTGTTCCTCCGCATTTGGGACATACTGTGGGATCTTCTTTTGACACGCTGATCTCCCCGCACTGGTCACAATAATATGCCGGGATACGGTGTCCCCACCAAAGCTGTCTGGAAATGCACCAGTCACGGATATTTTCAAGCCAGTGAAGATAAGTTTTATCAAATCTTTCCGGTACGAATTTCAGTTCTCCTGTTTTTAAAGCCTCAATTGCCGGCTTTGCCATCTCTTCCATCTTGACGAACCACTGCTGCTTTACCATAGGCTCTACGGTGGTCTTACAACGGTCATGGGTTCCTACCGCATGGGTATGGGGAACCACCTTCACCAAAAGACCCAGCTCCTCAAGATCCTTCACAATGGCCTTTCTGGCCTCATAACGCTCCATGCCATGATATTTGCTGCCGGGAAGGTTGATGGTGGCATCGTCATTCATGACGTTGATTTCAGGCAGGCTGTGTCTCTTTCCTACCTCAAAGTCATTGGGGTCGTGGGCCGGGGTAATCTTCACACAGCCGGTACCGAATTCTTTATCTACATAGGAATCTGCTACTACCGGTATATTGCGGCCTGTAAGCGGAAGCTCTAACATCTTTCCGATAAGATCCTGATAGCGCTCATCTTCCGGATTAACTGCCACCGCAGTATCTCCAAGAAGGGTTTCAGGTCTGGTGGTTGCAATCTCCACAAACCTGCCTTCTTCTCCTGCAATGGGATAATTGATATGCCAGAAGAAGCCGTTCTGGTCCTCATGCTCCACTTCCGCATCAGAAATGGAAGTCTGGCAAACCGGACACCAGTTTACCATACGGGAACCTTTATAAATATAGCCTTTTTCATAGAGCCGGATAAATACTTCCTGTACGGCCGCTGAACAGCCTTCATCCATGGTAAAACACTCTCTGTCCCAGTCGGCAGAGGATCCCATCTTATGAAGCTGGTTGANNATTGATGATCCGCTCGCCATATTCTTTTTTCCAGTCCCAGCATTTTTCCAGGAAGCCTTCCCTGCCCAGTTCCTCCTTGTCAATTCCCTGCTTCTTTAAGCTTTCAATGACCTTTACTTCTGTCGCAATGGCCGCATGGTCCGTGCCCGGCTGCCATAGGGCCTCATAGCCCTGCATCCTCTTATAGCGGATCAGAATGTCCTGCATGGTGTTGTCTAAAGCATGCCCCATGTGTAGCTGCCCCGTAATATTAGGAGGCGGCATTACAATGGTAAAGGGCTTTTTATCCTTGTTTGGTTCTGCATGGAAATACTTCTTATCCAGCCATTTCTCATAAAGTTTACCTTCAATCTCTGCCGGATTATAGGTCTTCTCCAATTCTTTCATCATGTTCTCCTTCCTGCTGACCGCCATGTATCCCGGGCTTATAGGTATGCCCTTGGGCGGAATTGCGCATCCAAATCGGAGCGCTTTTGTATATCAGAAAATTCCAAAGAGATTTTTCAGTATACAAAAAAAGCCCTCTGCATCGTTGGGATGCAAAGGGCGAATCAACGCGGTACCACCTTTATTCATATGGCAGATCCTGCCATATCTCACATAGCCTGTAACGCGGCCACACGTGAAAGCTTACTGAATGATTAAATTTCAGCCTTCCGGTTCTGAAGCTACCTTCCGCATACACTGCCTTAACCGTCTTTCAGCCGGTGAACGGTTCTCTCTTTCAGGGTTATAAGCGTACTCCTCTTCTTCTCTACCTTTTCCTTATACCTTGTAATGATAGTGTTTTTTTATGGTTTTGTCAAGACATAATATTCCGGTATTCCTGTTTCCATCTCTGGATAAGCTCGCCGGCTCCCTGCANNGCAAACGCTTGATCGGGTCCTTTTGAAACAGCTGTTCAAGCTCTTTAAGGCTGACCGCCCCGGCTGCCAGCGCCTCCGCCTTTTCTTTTTCTATTTCGCATTCCTGCCTCATTTCATCTGTAATGAGAGCCTGAAACCGTTCATTTAACACCAGACCCGGATTCCACTGGGCCAGATGGCATATTCTTTTTAGAATCTCAACATTTTTCACTAAGTCAAAGGATTTCTGGTAGGCCTGGCAGGCTTTGTCCGTCATAAACAGCCTGGCATAAGCTGCTCCCAGATTATTATAAATTTTAGCCCGGAAGGCGTCATCCCCCCGGTCACCCTTTGGAAGATCCAGGATCTTCCGGTATTCTGACTCAGCCTTTCCATATTGCTTTCTGGAAAACAGGTAATCCGCCTTAGCCTTTAAGAACTCCTGGACAGGCATCCGACGGTAAGTGGTCAGATTCTGCCGGAACCGGCCGACTTCAGAAGCAGTATAGTAATCACATTCGTGAAGGATCGTGGCAAGAAGCTCATCCGGTTCCTCACCGCTTTGCTGCCATTTTTCCAGCTTGGCAGCCAGAAAAGCCATATCCAGATCTTCTCTGATAAACTGGATCAGGTTATTATCCACAAATTGATCCATGACCAAAAGAGGATTATTATAAATCACATAGCAAAGCTCCTGGGATGAAAACAAGCGTACTCCCAGGCCTTCAAAATAAAAGGGATGTTTAACCGGCTCCTGCCGGCAAAGAATCATACTCATAGCATAACCTCTTGCCTTATCACGGCCTCTGTGGCCGGAAATATTTCACCAAAACCCTTGTCTTTTAGTACCACTGCCATGGTTTTCTCATCCAAAAACCCAAAGCTGATCCCTATCCGGAGGTTTTTGTCCACCCGGTTTGGAAATCCTTCCAGTGGGATCTTCACCAGCCGTTTCTGCTTTGGATCCATGGGCGTTACCATGAATTCCACGTAATCCTGATGATCCACGATTAAATCCACGCTGCTCTTTGCTTCATACCAGTTGTCCCCGGCTGCAGCTACTACCAGCTGGCTTTCCCGTTCCTTATGAAGCACCTTCATGGAAATGGTGGAATGAAGCCGCCCCTCACAGATGCAGGTAAAGGGATAAGAGGTCTTTTCCTGAAGATAATCCATTCCCTTAAAAGCTGCGCCCCTGGCAAACAGCTCCGGTTCCATAAAGACCTTCCGGCGGGAGCAGAGTATCTTCATGGAATCTCCCGCCCAGTCATGACGCTCAAAGCCCTTTCCCGTCAGGAATACCGATGAAAATAATTTCTTCTGGAGAAGCCTGTCCGCGCAGGAGCTTAAGATTTTATCCGCCAGCTTTCCTCCGGAAGGCGTATCTAAAATATCCAGATTAAAACTTTCCTCTAAAGCCTCATCCTCTGCGATCACCACCATCTTCCGAAGGCCTCTCTGTACCTTAAGCTCATGATAGTGAAAAGAGTCTTCCGATAAGTCAAACACGCCTACCTGGTTGCTCCAGACTTCTTTCTTCTGGCTGAGAACGTAGTATACAAAGCTTTCCGTATGGCTTATGATGTGCACACGATCCCTTGGAATCTCTAAGTAATCCGCACAATACATAAGGGCATCCATCAGCTTTACATCCACCTTCTGCATGGTGATCACCAGTTGTTTCACCTCATCGCAGAAAAACTCTTCCATGGGAAGCTTTAATATCTTCTTTAAAAACATCTTTAAAAGGTCAAGACCTTCGTATTTGGTTCCGCCCAGGGTCGCGGTTCCCTCTTTCCTAACCATTTTTATCAGCTTGTCTATTATGATGCCCTCGCCTACAAGAGTATAGGCGTAAGCCTCTTCTCCTACAAACCAGGCATCTTCATCCTTTTTCCTGCAGATCACTGTAGGAAAGCACCATGATTTTTCCCTGTCATGGCAGCATATGCGGGTATAGGCATCGCAAAGGTCAAGCCCTATTATCAGTCCGTCCATTGACAGCCCCCTTATCTTACATCAGTGGAAATAATTCTTCCGCAGCAGCATTCTTTTGTAAATACTCCTGCATCCGATTTTTGAGCCCGTTTTCATCCTTTAAGTTTAAGGACAGACTCATTTCATTTAAGCAGGCAAACTTGCTGTCCGAAGCCTCCCGTGAGATTCCGGTATCACAGCTTACACTGCCTTCTTTTTTAAGAACCCACGCTTCCTCGATCAGCTCTCTCACCCGGTATTCCATGATCTCGCCTTCAAACAATATCTTCTGCTTGACGAAAACTCCCTGGTACATCCGGGAAATATCCTCACTGTGAAACTCTTCTTCATCGGGAAGAATTCTGACTAACAATTCCACCTTGGAATCCCGGTCCCCACAGTACTGGATCATGGCTTTATCCATAATATCCTCCGGCATGGGAATACATTTTGACAGATCCTTTAAATACGGGAACACAAGACCTTCTTCCAGCAGGAAGGAAACCGTATTCCGGCACAGCTTCTGCTGCTCTTCNNCTGCAGGAAGTTTAGAATAATACTTTGTTATAGCCAGCAAATAAATGGTGGGAAGACGGCCTTTTACAGAAGCTGCCTGGACCGTTCCTTCCAGATAAGCGAAAACCTTTTCCTCCGGCTCCTTATCCTCCATAAAATATTCTGTACATTTTATGGTAAAATAAGCCTTCACAATCATGTCACCGGTTTCCTTGCGGCTCCTGTAAAGGCCAAACACCTTGTCAAGTTTTGAGCTGCATCCGGAAAACATCATCTGTGCCGTCAGGCGTTCTTCCAGATCGTATGTTTCCACATGCTCGGAAACTCCCTTCATAAGCACCTGATACATCTGATCCGTCAAACCGTTAAAATGCTCGCACAAGTAGTCAAGGATCACGCCATCACTTTTTCCTTCCTTGAAAACATCGTAAGCCAGATGTAAAAGCAAAGGATCCTCATCAAATAAGTTCTTAAGTATCATTTTCGTACACAGTTCATAAAGCCGCTCCGTCCGGGTTCCTTCGCTGCCGAATTCCCGTATCATTAAGAACGCCTCTTCCATGTGGTTGTTATGGATGAGCGTATCACAGACGTTTATCCGCTCCTCCTTGGAAAGGACCTTTTTATCCAGCTTAACCAGATACCCGGCTCCTTCTTCTCCCTCTTGACCGTCAGACGCCTGCCTGCTGTAAAACTCGATGACTTTGGAAAGAAGAAGCTTCTGATAAATAGGCCGCAGCTTTTTATCCTCCAGCGTACCTTCTAAGATCTTCACCTCTTCTATATCCGAAGCCCCGTCCGCCAGAATCCTTTCGCATGCCCGAAGCCGGAGCATGGAATGCTCCGGATACACCTCAAAGCACCGTTCTTCCAGTTCCGGGCGGTCCATGACCGGCTCCTTTTTATAGGGAATGGTGGCATACCGGTTGCCAAAAGCATCCTGGAAAAGCAATATGCTGTGTTCTGAAAACAAAGGTACATAGGCGACGCCATTATCAAGAAGGAATGCATCCTCCTCTGCCATTTCCTCATAGCACACAATGACATACTTCATATTTTTATTGCTGCATTCCACCCGGTAGGACCGGAGTATGGAGGGCAGTACCTTTGCCATGGGAAGATCGATCACATCCTTTAGTATCATCCGCTCATAAATCCCGGCCAGCTGCTTGTCAATCCGTGATTCAAACAGCTGCTCCGTAGCAAACTTCTCGATCGTCCGCTCATAGGCCTGATATAGAGGGTCGGTCGGCTCTAAATAAACCAGGACATTCTTATAAAGGACCGCCCTGCTGTGAAGATCCAGCTCATTTCCTCCATAGGAAAAATAAAGGAGCACTTCTTTCGGGAGGAGATAACAGTAATTTCCCGGCAGAGCATACAAATAATATTCATACAGCCGGGTCAGGCTGATCCCGGCCTTTACCCCTTTCTCGTACCAGGCAAAAGCTTCCGCCATGCGGCATTCCCCTTTGATTAACAGGGCGCAGATCGCCTCAAGCACCTCTTTTATGGGATGCTCCTCATAAAGCTTAACCAGCATCCGGTATTGAAGCCGGTTAAAATACTTTGCCGCCAGGGTAAGTCTGGATATGGCCACAGCCAGCTTTTGATCCACAATCCCCTTTCCGGCACAATGGGAAAGGATCTGAATCTCCATGGGCCCCATAGCCCTTATAATCTCCGGTGAACGGTTTAGCACCCTGCAGCCCCAGACATAGAAAAACGGGCTTCTGACGCCCATATGAAACTGCTTTTTCATCATGGCCAGCAATGCGGGCAGATTCTCAAACAGCTTGTCATCCAGTTTTATAAGCAGCAAAAAAAGCCAGAAGAGCCTTCTATCTTCTTCCAGATATTTTTTCATGAGGCGGATTAAGGATTCCTTCTGGTACTCGTCAGGATGCACCTTTAAACGCAGGAACTGGTAATAACAGTAAAGCTCCCTTTTTTCCTGGCGTTCTTTTAGGATTTCATCCCTGCACTCGTCAAGGAGCAGCGCCGCCTTGGAAGGATTTCCCTGTCCAAGGAATATCTCAGTCCGGAGCAGCTTAAGAAGGCCGCTTTCGCCCTTCATCAGTTCAATTTCGTCGAGGGCCTTTCCCATCTCATCATATAGAATATTTATATCCTTCTGCCCGTATTCTTCTTCCAGGCGAAGCCGCAAATACCGGCTAAAGGCTTCTTTTGCAAAAGCATCTTCTGCGGATACCCCTCCTCCGGGGTTATTGACCGCCATAACAGGGATGATAAAACGTTCTTCGATTCCGGTTATGAGAATCCTTCCGGAATTCTCTCCCTGATGCATTCGTTCCGGATGAACCAGAAACATTACCCTGCATTCCTCTTCGTCAAAATCCTGTTCCCCGATGTTTTTCTTTGGCAGCTCTATAAAATCACAATCCGTTGTAACATCCAGGTTCACATAGCCCCAGCCGCTGCGCTTTATGAGCACCCAGTCCGTTACAACTTCCTCCAGTTCTCCAAATCTCCGCTCCTCGGTTTCCGCCCATAACTGGACCGGTTTTTTCNNCGGTCAGAAACTCTTCCAGTTCCTTTCTTCTGTCAGGCCTTCCTTTTAATCCGTCGTAGATTGCCCTTACATGAAGGTCCTTCATAAAGGGAGCCGTGGCAAAATCCCGGTACTCAAACAAACGAAGAGCCGTATCCATATCTTTTTTAGCCGTATCTGCAAAATCCTCTGCTGTCTTTAAATCACTCAGCGCTTTCCCTGACGTGCTCAGTTCCACGCAAAAAGAATAAGGGACTTCTCTCTCGCCGCCATTGGTAACCAGATAAAAAGAGCCCTTAATCACATCTCCATCTTCCAGGTAACTGCTGTTTATCTCATAGACCAGATGGTTATATGTTCCGCCAAACGCTCCGCTTATGAGTCTGACACGGAAATTGGACGAATATGCAAGTCCTTTTATATGTAAATTATTCTCACTGGTAACGACAAGTTCCCGCCTGGTGGCTCCGCCTGAACGGACCACATCATCAATTTCCCACGGTGTCACCTTAATCTTTGGAATCTCTGAATCAATGATGCCCTTTGCCAGCCTGTTGATCCGTTCTCTCGCAGTACCACCTGTATCTTTAATTTCCTTATCTTATTTAGCTTGTTTGATTTTAATTACTCTATATTCTAACATATTATCTATTGATTTAAAACCCTAAAATTGGTATGATAAAATAAAAACTGTGAAAAAAAGGACGAACGATCATGACAACCAACGAAAAAGCTTTATTACTCCACGAAGAATGGAAGGGGAAGCTGGAAATTAATTCCAAAGCAAAGGTAAAAAGCAGGGAGGATCTGGCTCTTGCCTATACCCCTGGCGTAGCGGAACCCTGCAAGGTCATTGCCGGAAACCCTGAGGCCGCCTATCTATATACCATCAAATCCAATACCATAGCCGTCGTTTCAGATGGAAGCGCTGTTCTTGGTCTTGGAAACATCGGACCCCTGGCCGCCATGCCGGTCATGGAAGGAAAAGCGGTGCTGTTTAAGGAGTTCGGGGGAATCAATGCCATCCCGATCTGTCTGGATACCCAGGATACTGAGGAGATCATCAAGACCGTGGTAAATATCGCACCTGCTTTCGGCGGGATCAATCTGGAGGACATCTCCGCTCCCCGCTGTTTTGAAATTGAAGAACGTTTAAAAGAGCTGCTTGACATCCCCGTATTCCATGACGACCAGCATGGAACGGCGATCGTGGTTCTAGCAGGCATTATAAACGCCTTAAAGGTGACAGGAAAAACAAAAGAGGAATGCAGGATTGTTGTAAACGGTGCAGGCTCCGCCGGAATCGCCATTACAAAACTTCTTCTCTCCTATGGCTTTCTCCATATCACCATGTGCGACCGTGCAGGAATCCTGGTAAAGGGCATGGAAGGCTTGAACTGGATGCAGGAAAAAATGATGGATGTGACGAATCTGGNNCGGAAGATATGAAGCTTGCTGCCGCAACCGCTATTGCCGGCCTTGTAGCGCCATCAGAACTGAACGAAAACAATATCCTGCCTGAAGCCTTTGACCCTCGTGTTGCATCTGCCGTGAGCCAGGCTGTCAAAAACAATATCCGGCAGTAGAAAACATAAGGATCCGGTTGAAAGCTGCTTTCACTATCCTTGAATTTACGGCGCAGCAAGCGCATCACTGGAGGTAACTATGCTGTCAGAACCTATGACCCTGTACAAACTGATGATTTTATACATGCTTAAACAGGTTAATTTCCCCCTGACAAGCGCACAACTGTCAAACTTTTTTCTGGAGCACGAATATACCACGTATTTTACGCTCAATCAGGCATTGAATGAACTGCTGGAGGCCAGACTGCTTCATGTGGAAACTAACCATAACAGCAGCCGGTACGAGATTACCAAGGAAGGGGAAGAAACCCTTTCCTTTTTCGGCAGTAAAATTTCACCGGCCATCATCAATGATATGGATGAATATTTAAAGGAGAACAAGTTCCGGCTCCGCAACGAGGTAGGCGTAACTGCTGACTTCTATAAATCCACCAGCCATGATTACATTGTTCACTGCCAGGTCCGGGAGGGAAAAAACTGCCTGATAAATCTGGAACTGTCTGTTCCTGACAAAGATCAGGCGGAAATCATGTGTGATCACTGGAAATCAAAAAGTCAGGAAATTTATGCATTTGCCATGAAAGCACTGATGAGTGGTTCTTAATATTTTATCCAACAGAAACTTAAGGGGGATTCATCTTGAATAAAATTCAGACAAAGAAAACATTGTTTCCAAAGATAAACGACCAGTATCAGCTTCATTTGAAACAATTAAAGAAAAAAAAGTTCCGTTTCAAGGTAAGGTTGATTTTAACCGTCATCCTTCCCATTTTTATTTTTGTGGTTTTCATCAAAGCAGCAAAAACCTTTATCAGGATCAAAGTACGGAATCTTTTTACTAAACCGGTTCATGACAGTGTATCCGAGAAGCCGGGAGTGCCAGTTCCCATTCAGGGGGCGCCGGTTGAAAAGGAAACGCTTCAGCCACAACGGGATTCCGATGCGCCTAAGTAAAAATTTATTCGAATGCCCATTACCCATAACGAAAAGAGGAGTAATGAAAGGATGATTATCGTTGATTTTACCACGGAACATATTAGCAAGGCAAACTTACTGGCACTTGCCAGCTACAAAGAAGAACTTAGAAAAGTTCCAGCTCTGCCAAATGTTGATACATTCCCTGACTTGACAAGCTTTGCCGATAACGGTCTGGGGGTTGCAGCATTTGAAGATGGTGAAATGGTTGGATTTCTGTGCAGCATCATGCCTTTTGACAATGCGTTTCACTCTACAGACGTGAGGGGTGTATTTTCACCCATGTGGGCCAATGCAGCAACGCTTAAGAATAGAGCAGATATTTATGCTGCCATGTATCAAGATGCTGCCCGCAAGTGGGTACGAGCAGGCGCAGTCAGTCATGGTATTTGCTTATATGCACATGATGAAATTGCTCAAAAGCAATTTTTCAAATACGGTTTTGGTCTGCGCTGTGTCGATTCAATCCGCCCTATGGAGCCATTTGATTGTAGCACTTGTGAAGAATATGAGTTTTCAGAACTCCCATCAAGTGAGTACACTTTGGCCTATTCATTTGAATTAATGTTAAACAAACATTATAACAATAGTCCATTTTTTATGAACCGCATACAAGAAACATGTGAAACCTTTTGTGAGACGTGTGTAAGAGATCATGAACGATGTTTTGTGTCTCAATACCGGGGCAAAACATGCGCTTACTTAAAATTATCGGAATCTGGTGAAACCTTTATCACTGAAAATCCAAATTACCGCCATATTACTGGTGCTTTCTGTCTGGAAGAGCATCGAGGCAAAGGCATATATCAAAGTCTGTTGAATTATGTGATAAAAATTTTGAAAGCAGAGGGTTACACCCACCTCGGTGTAGACTTTGAGAGCATCAATCCAGCAGCATATGGTTTCTGGTCAAAATATTTTGCGGCTTATACCCATGGCGTTGTGCGCCGTATTGATGAAAGGATTTTGTCTGAGGATTCTCATTTTAATTGATAGGAGAAAGGTTAGATGAAATAGCTTTTATACGGGTTTGCAAGTCTTCCCGTGGAACGCACGGCAACTTAGAATTGCAGAATTATATATTCATGTATTAAAAAAGCTGATTCAGTATTATAATTCTGAATCAGCTTTTTCTTATCCCTGCATAAACCGGTTTAAAAATTCTTTTGTTGAATTTTTCTTTGGATTCCCGAAAATATCGGCCGGAGCACCTTCCTCTTCAATGACACCGCCTGCCATATAGACTACACGGCTGGACACATCCCTGGCAAATGCCATTTCATGAGTCACGATGATCATAGTAAGACCTTCCCTTGCCAGAGTCCTCATAACCGCAAGCACTT
>DJBG01000237.1 GCA_002429965.1 Hungatella sp. UBA5982 | reverse complement strand
CGGCTTTCCGGAGACTAGCCAGTCGTACTATTTAAGACCTTATCTTGAACTAATTACAAAAAGGCTGGGAGTATCTTTTGATGGAACAATCATAAAAGGCGGTGTGGAAGGCATTCAAATGAAACCGGAAAAAGCCAATAAAAAGTTCTTTGACCAAATGGAGTTAATAGGCAGAACGTATGCCAGCAAAGGAATTATGGATTTAAGCTTGAAAAAAGAATATGAAAAATCTGAATACCTATCAAAAGGTGCTCAATTACTATTTTCTATATTTTCATTAACCGGATTAACAAACTACTATTGGGATTTCAATCTTAAGAAAAATGGTGCTTATGAAAAAAGATTTGCAAAACCATATACGGACTAAAAGCTAGTGGGGAGAATTTTTTATAGTTAGGGAGGCATAGAACAATGCGAGAGTATTTTATAAAAACAAACCGGATTGGTTTTTCGAAGTGGAGTGCTTCCGATTTAGATTTGGCTGCCCAGCTATGGGGAGATACAGAGGTCACACATTTTATTTGTGCTACCGGAAAGTTTACACATCAGGATATCATTGACCGCCTGGATACAGAAATTCATAATGATGAGGTGTTTCATATACAGTACTGGCCTATTTTCGAGCTTGCTACGGATGAACTGATTGGTTGTTGCGGTATCCGCCCCTTTAAAACTGAAACGCATTCCTATGAGCTTGGTTCTCATCTGCGAAAAAAATATTGGGGTGTGGGGTATGCCTCCGAGGCAGCAAGGGCCGTCATAAACTACAGCTTTGATATTTTAAGAGCAGATATACTGTATGCAGGACATCATCCGCAGAATAAGGCATCAGAAAAGCTGCTTTTGAGACTGGGTTTTCAATATATTGGCTTAAACTTTTATGAACCGACAGGATTGTATCATCCGTCATATGNNCTTTATTTCGTTTTATTCGTTGTTCTAAATGGTCTGAAGAATGCGCGAATATCATCGGCCAGAAGTTCGGGTTCTTCCATGGCAGTAAAATGTCCGCCGCGAGGCATTGAAGTCCAGCGGGTTATATTCAGATTGTGCTCAGCCCATTTTTTGGGTGGTAACAATATATCAGCCGGGAAAAGTGCAATGCCTGTCGGCACCTCTATACGCCCCATCAAAGGCAAAGAATGCACGTTCTCATAATACATATGTGCTGATGACCCTATCGTATTTGTAACCCAATAGATCATTATATTCGTGAGTAGTTCATCCTCACTAAATTTTTTCCGAAGGTCGCCGTTACAATCGCTCCATGCACAGAATTTTTCAATAATCCAACTTGCCAAACCTACTGGTGAGTCGGAAAGTCCGTAAGCAAGAGTCTGGGGTTTTGTCGATTGAATTGACATATAGGCCCCCTCATGGGAAATCCATTCTTGCGCATTTCTTTTGTATTGCAGTTCTTCTTCTGAAAGATCCTCTTGGTCTTTCGTATTTACAAGACTTCTTATTATTCCGATGTCTGTCAGGTGAATTCCGTATAGAAGCTCCGGATGGTTTAATGCTAAATATCTCGTAACACCAGATCCCATATCTCCACCTGCAGCAACGAATTTTTCATAGCCGAGTTTTTCAGTCATTAGTTTAGACCAAAGCTCAGAAACACGATAATTGTTCATACCGCCATGTTCAGGGCGACTGGAAAAACCAAATCCAGGTATTGAGGGGACGATTACATCGAAAGAGTCCTCCGGGTCACCGCCGTGACGAGCCGGATCTGTAAGAAGAGGGATAATCTTTTGGTAACGCAAGTAACTGTCAGGCCAGCCGTGGGTAAGGATAATTGGTAAAGGACATGGTCCTTTGCCGCTCTCGTGAACGAAGTGCACATCTATACCGTCGATATTACTGTGAAACTGAGAAAAGCGGTTCAATTCGGATTCTTGTGCGCGCCAATCAAAATGATCCCGCCAATAGGTAACCAACGATTTTAAGTAACCTATATCAGTACCTCGTTCCCAACCGGTATTTTCTAATTGATCTGGCCAGCGGACATGCTCCAGTCTGTATTTTAGATCATCAAGTATTTCATTGGAGACTTGGATATGAAAACGTTCAACACACATGTTCTTCTCCTTTCGTTTATAGAATATTGCAAATAGTATTTACTATAATTTAATGAAAAACTAAATATATTTAAAGTGTACCATATTAAAAATATGATACAATGATACAAATGTAGTTTTTAACTATACTATTTGCAGAGGGGAGAGACAGCAATGCCTCAATTTGACCGCCATAAAAACCGGACTGTAAACATTGAATTTGTTACTGCCGAGGACTTTAATACTCTTCCTTATAAGGAGCGTTTTACAATTATTTTTGTTACAGATGGAAGTATCACAGGAATATTGAATGAACGCCCAATGAAAATATCTGCACCAGGCGTTCTATGTTTATCGAAAGATGATACAATAAAAATATCTAACAGGAACAATGTTTCAGCACAATCCTTTAGCTTTCATACGGATTTTTTGAACAGTACACGATTATCCGAAAAACAGGACAACGTTTCAACTAAATTGAGAATACAAACCGGTCTTTCACTTTTTCGCAGAGATCATTCACAAACCGGGGTACCCCTTGTAACCGCTAAAGCATATCCGCAATTATTTGAGTGGTTTTTTGTGCTTGGAACAGAAGTATTTGCCCAAAGCGATGCTCTTTGGGTATGCAGAATAAAAAAATATCTCATACAAATACTGGGCCTGCTTGAAAATTTGAATCGCAAAGCGGAACAATCACCTGTTGATTTAGTTTTAGAATATATATACACAAATTATCCAAATAAAATTGTATTGGAGGATTTAACCAGTTGTGCACACTTAAACCGAGTATCTCTAAATGAAATGTTTAAAGAAAGATGCGGAAGTACAGCAATGGGTTATTTACAGTTGTACCGGATGCAAGTCGCAGGGGATCTTCTGATTCACACAGACATGAGTCTGAATGAGATTGCACGTTCAACTGGATTTGAATATGACACTTACTTTATAAAACAATTTACAGCTAAAAGAGGGATATCCCCTACATCATTTCGGAATATTTCCCGTGAACATGCCGCATCTATATAGGGTAATTGCTCAAAAACAACTTAATAAATCTGACGTCAGGTATACTTAAAGGCTGCTTCTGGTGCACCCATCGGACTTCCATATCCAATAACCACATTCAATGCGTCCGTTCCAGTTCGGGATAAAAATCCTTCTGCATAATAGTCCACTGAAATGTTCCGACAAAAAATCCTTTTAAGGGACTTTTTATCTTTTTTATTTCTTTAAATCCTAACCTGGAATAAAGGTGTTTTGCAGAATTTTCTCCAGCAACCGCTAATGACCAAGAAGTGTAGCCCCGATCCAATAATGCCTGTTCGGCGTGCTGAAGCAGCAGCATGCCAATTCCTTTCCCACGCAATGCTTCATTAACTGCGATATGTTCTATATAGCATTCATTTGGCGTGTTAACATCTAACAGCAGCATTTTAAAAAACAACAGTACGATATTAATGACGCCGTACCTTTGGCATAAGGAAATAATCGGTATTCTTTTGTTTCCTTTTTCTTTTTTACTGCAGCGTATTAAAATTACTCCAGCAATATTTTGATTTTGTTTTGCAACAAAATGGAGATAGGCGGGGTCACCGGCTTTCAAATCCCAAGAAGCATATAAAATATCTTTTATATCGTGAACGCTTAAATTCTGACGATGACAAAACTTACTTTTAAAAGAATGTACTAATAAAGCAACTACGCTTTCGAAATCTTTGTTTTGATACTCTTCAACAGTAATATGATCCATGACAAGCCATCCTTTACAAACTGTTATTTAGATACTATACTTACAATAAACCCTTGAGCAGCTCAAGAGTCAATGGTTCATTTTTATTTTTGGGAGGGCAAGATGCACGGATTGTTACGGATTGGGCAAGTAAGCAAATTGTATGGGATATCCTTGGATACTTTACGGCACTATGATCGAAAGGGGTTGCTTGAACCAATCGTTGATGCTCAAAGTGGTTACCGGTATTATTCCCTGGAACATCTGGATATTCTGGAGATGATTCTGGTAGGAAAATTTACTGAAATCCCTCTGGATCAAATGAAGGAAAAAATAGATTCGGAAAGTATTAATGGATATTTGTCCATGCTACAAGAACAGAGCAGCCGTATTTATGAAAAACAAAAGATATTAAACCAGCTTGGGCATTATACGGAGGATATGATGGAACTGCTGAAGACGATCGCAGAATTTCAAAATGATTTCAGCTTTTCTTCCGTTACCATTAATAAAGAGATGAATTTAACTATTTACAACGTGGATTTGCAAACAATGCAGGGTGATAATAAAATCTTGCAACAAATAGATGGAGTGGAATCTTTTGAACAATGGTTTTCTTATAATGTTGAAGCAGACGGAACAATTGTAGAAAACGGCGAGACAATCGGACTTTCCGTTTTTGACAATATGATAAATACAAAGATATTGAAAAAAAGTTTAGAATTTGCATCAAAATCTGATTTTGTAACACGGCACCACGTAACCGGTTGCTATGGAATCATTTCATTTTGGGGAACTCAAAAAGATTTAATGGAATATCTATATAAATTATGCCGTCATTTTGATTTGAACGATACCGTTCTTCTAATAAAATTTCGATTTGCATTGCCTCATAAAAGTATGGACCATGAGTATTTTGTAGAAATATATTTTCCCCATAGCCCTACATGATCCTATTTATGTGATGATCGTGTGTTGATCCCGGGGATAGATGAGGGAGTTGTTAATGAAGACATATGCGGAAGATGCAGAGAGTTTATTGCCAAATAGATGACAGAAACATCGAAACACAAATAGTGTTACCCGAAATGATAGATGCGGTATTAAGAGATTTATTACCAGAAAGGTGGGATAGCAAATGGAGTTGAGGAAAATTAATGATAGAGTGTTTTATTATCCACATCAACCGGAAACGGATCGCCCCATGCTGGCTTATATTAAAGGGGATAAATTTTCTCTTGCAATTGATGCCGGAAACTCTGCAGATCATGTGGATGAATTCTATAAAGCCTTAGAAGCTCAAAAGCTTAAAAAGCCCGACTTTACAGTGATAACACATTGGCATTGGGACCATACATTTGGAATGCATCGCATCAGCGGTTTGTCAATCGCACATAATAAAACCAACGAATTTTTGGGTAAAGAGAAGACAAAGATTTTTGATAAAGCATACTTGGATTTTTTAAAGAATGACGATAAATGTTTCGGAAAGGAGTATAAAAATAATAAAAAAGTAGTTATCGTTCAGGCGGATATTCGATTTCAGGAGAGCCTTAGTCTTAATCTTGGTAGAATGACAGCAAAAATATTTCATGCGGAATCTCCTCACTCCGATGATACTGTACTGATCTATATCCCAGAAGAAAAAATTCTGTTTCTCGGAGATGCAACCAGTGAAGATTTCTTTAATGATGGATTTATGGACAAAGAAAAATTACGGGCATTGATAAATTTAATCGAGAAAACAGATTGTAAATTCTGTATTTTGAGCCACACAGAACCTCTGACGAAAACGGATTTATTATATTACTTAAAATCAATATAGGTTTATTAAGTTTCTACTTTGTGTAGAACCAAATTTCTATCATAAATTTGGGTTTAAACCAACTTATGAATTTATAATTTTTCACGTCGCTTATAAAAATAAAAATGCCGAATAGTGTATGGTTCTCGAATTAACTCCCGGAGCTTTAGCAGGCAAAGCCGGGACTATCAATATACAATGATTCGCAGTATCAGCATAACTGGAAACTGACTAATTCCAATCTGTAAAGCAGTCAGCAAGCAACAAAGATTATTCTATAGAGAAATGTAAATGTTTGCGAGTTTTGCGAGAATAGATAAAAAGACAATCTGTTAAGGAGAAGTATATGGAGATAAGAAAATTGACCATTAATGATTACGAGGAAATATATGATTTATGGATATCAACTCCCGGAATGGGGCTGAATGATATAGATGATTCGAAGAAAGGGATTGAAAAGTATTTAAAACGAAATCCCGATACCTGTTTTGCTGCAGTAGCGAACAGCAAAATCGTGGGAGTTATATTGTCCGGTCATGATGGCCGTCGCGGTTATATTTATCATACGGCAGTTTCAACTGCTAGTCGGAACAGAGGAATTGGGTCTGCTCTGGTTGATGCCGCGTTAAAAGCCTTGCAAGTCGAAGGTATTCAGAAAGTTGCACTTGTGGTTTTTGAAAGGAATGAGATCGGAAATATGTTTTGGGAACAGAAAGGGTTCTGCACAAGAGAGGATTTGAATTACAAAAATAAGGCGCTAAAAGAGCTAAACAGAATAGACACATAGATTCCGATTTGCAATTGGAAGGGCGATTATTTATATTATGTGAGGTCAAAGCATTGGACAAAAAGATTGAAAATGGCATACAGGCGATTATCGTACTACATGAGATTTATGGAATTAATGAATTTATACAAGAGCAATGTCAAAAATATAGGGTAGCTGGTTATGATGTCTTTTGCCCGAATTTAATTGATAATCCTCCATTTCCATATGAAAAATCCGAAGATGCATATGATTTTTTTGTTAAGAACATCGGGTTTGAAGTATATAAAGAAATTAATGTTTTTATCAATGAGTTGAAAGAAAAATATGATAATGTATTTGTTATTGGCTTTAGTGTTGGAGCAACCATTGCATGGAGATGCTGCGAAAATTCTTTGTGCAGTGGGATTATATCTTTCTATGGCTCTCGTATAAGAGACTACACAAACTTAAACCCTGCCTGTCCAACGCTTTTGCTGTTTGCAAAGGAAGATTCTTTTGATGTTCATGCATTGGTTCTCCAACTTCAGGATAAACAACATTTGTCAATCATCGAATTTGATGCTGAACATGGGTTTGTAGATTCTTTCTCTAAGCATTTCAATCTACAGCAAACAAAACGTGCTGAAAAGTCAATAGCCTGTTTTATGAACGAAAGTACAAAATGAGCATTTGGGACAAGCTGAAAACTGTTTTGAGATATAAAGTTGCTCCAAATCCGTAGCACTTAGGGGGAAAACGGCCTTGAACGAAAATCTAAAAGAAAAACTCGGCGGCGGTGATTTGCGTTCTATCGGAAATGCAAATCTGGTAGCCGGTGAGATAAAGAATCAAAATGAATTTGACGCTCTTTATCAACATTTACATGATAATGAACGTTTGGTTGTGATGAGGGCGGCAGATGCAATCGAAAAAATCACTTTAGTTCATTCCGAGTATCTAAATCCACATAAATCTGATATTATAAAATTAGGTTCATCGGCGACTGATATTGAGCTTAAGTGGCACTTGGCTTTATTATTATCTAGACTTTCTTTATCGGTGCAAGAACAATAAATGGTATTTAAAATATTGAGAAAGTGGGCAATCAACCCCAAAGAAAGTAAAATTGTTCGGGTGAATACAATTCAATCACTGTATGAGTTGGCAAAACAAAACGACTCATTCAAGACGGATTTTTTGTCAATTATAGATACTGTCCAAGAAGAGAATATTGCATCTA
The DNA here is from genome assembly GCA_002429965.1 of Hungatella sp. UBA5982. GTDB lineage: Bacteria > Bacillota > Clostridia > Lachnospirales > Lachnospiraceae > Lacrimispora. The sequence goes on along the minus strand of DJBG01000237.1, from coordinate 13,235 downwards.
TTAATGCGAGGATTCGCAAACTAAGGGGGCAATGTAACAAGCAGCACAGTACACCATTATTTCCAAAGGTGTAGATATATTTAGAATCCCATTATGTGCAAAATGCGCATCATCGGAGTTTTGTGGAAAGGATGGTCCGTTCTTTCCCGAGTAGAGGCAGACAACTATATGAAACTGCTAAAGACGTGTGCAACGACGAACATATGAGAAAACGCAGCGGGGAAATACAGAGTTTGCTAAAAAAGGAAATTACTAAGGAAGAAATCGTCAGTCGGATCGAAAAGTTATTAACTTAAGCATAGTTCTATTTGCAAAATAGCATAATGCGTCATTCCGATTATTTGCATAATGGGATGTCTACAACTTATTGATACCTATATACAAGATAGGAGAAAGCTAATGAAATCAAAACGAAAAATACTGCTTACTTTTTTCGTACTGTTGACAGTACTGTTCATCCTGGGCGCAGCTCCGGTATTTGCGAAAGAGGAGGCCATACCGTCCATTAATCTGGATGTCATTCTCCAGAGTGATGGCTCTGCGGTCATAACGGAGATCTGGGATGTGCGCGGTGTATCCGGCGGCACAGAATATTACAAGGCTCTGAATAACATGGATGGGATGGGCGTCCATTCCCTTGCTGTATGGGACGAGTCGGGAACGCAATACAAAACGCTAGATGACTGGAACACAAAACTCTCCAAAGAGGAAAAGTCCGGCACCTGCGGCATCCTTAAAACCTCCGATGGATATGAACTCTGCTGGGGCATCGGCGGCTATGGTGACCATCAATATACCATCCAATATACCGTAGAGGGATTGGTAAAAGATTATGGCGACTACGCAGGATTCTATCATCAGTTTATATCGGAGCTTTCAAGCGCCCCGGAATCAGCTTATATTAAAATCCGGATGGCGGATACACGTCTGACGGCAAACAACGCCCGCATCTGGGCATATGGCTTTACAGGGGAAGTCGAGATCGGGAGCGACGACAGCCTTAATGTTTTTTCTTCTGAAGCTTTGGGAGGCGGAGACTATGTAAATGTGCTCTGCCGCTTTGACAGAAGCTTGTTCCCACTGGCCTCCACAGCCGACATGTCTTTTGAAAAGTTGCAGGAATCTGCGGAAAATAAAAACTCTGATACGGCTTTGTATATCGTCCTTGCTGTTTTAGCAGTGGTTATTATCGTGACTGTCATTCTAGTTGTTTTCTTTTCTTCACGATACAAGCTGGAAGACGGCACAGCCATGCGGCTTCCCGGAAAGAAACAAATAGACACGAACTGGTCGGTTCCTTTTGACGGCAGCATTCCTGCTGTATATTCCGCCATGCTGCTGTTTCGCAAGGGCATTTCCTGTGAAAAGCTTATGGGTGCGTATCTTATCCGCTGGCAGGAGGCGGGTTATATCCGCATAGAAGAGCGGGAAAGCGAGGGAACTATAAAAAGGTCTCACGAAGAAGCCATCGTGTTTAGCGTGGATAAAACACCGGACCCAGGGGTGGAGCGGTCGCTGTACGACATCTTAATCGACGACACCGACCGTGACGGCATTCTTTGGACCTCTGACATCGGAAAACGGGCGGAAGCGCTTTATAATAAGCTCACTGCATGGGCGGCAGAAGTGAAAAGTGAAGGCGAAAAAGCATTAATCCGCTCAGGTGCGGCGGCAACGGACATCAAGGGCACTGTCCGGTTTACTGTATCGGGTTTTGAGCAGGCTGTCAAGCTGCTGGGGTTCCGGAAATACCTGATGGAAATGCGCAGGCAAAGTGAAGAGAGGTCGGCCCCGGGTGAGCTTTGGGGGGATTATCTTGTGTTCGCTGCCTTGTTTGACATTGGAGAGCAGGTCCTTGAAAGCATGAAAGCCCTCGACCCTGCATATTTTGATACCTTCGCAGGCATGTACGGCTGCAATGCCTATAACATGATATACCTTGTGACCATGACGAATCACATTTCGAGCGCTGCGACGCCAACTCAAAATACGGACGGGATCGGCGGCGCCGCAGGTTCGGCCGGCGGTGGAGGTTTCTCCGGCGGAGGCGGTGGAGGCAGCCGGTAACGGGGCATAGCTTTCCCTATAAGCGCAGTGTTATATAAAACAGGGAGGACGACACGATGGACAATAAAAAGATTGGGGAAAAGATGTATCAACTTGCAATCGAATTGATACAACGCCGTTACCCCATAGGTTGGGGCGGAGTGGGAGGTATTTAAATGGAATGTAAAATACGGGAATGGTAGATAAAGGATGCTGAAAATTTAGCATTAGCCATAAATAATAAAAAAGTCCAGGATAATCTAAGAGAGGGGATACCTTATCCCTATACCGTTGAAGATGCAAAAGAATACATTACCTCTATGTTGTCGGCGGACAAGGATGTGACATATACTTTTGCAATTACGGTAGATGATAAAGCGATCGGAAGCATTGGAGTGTTCCGCTGTAACAACATTCATTTCAGAACTGCTGAAATGGGTTATTATATAGCAGAATCATATTGGGGAAAAGGAATTGGAACAAGTGCAGTGAAACAGACTTGCAGGTATATTTTTGAAAACACGGATATTTTGAGGATTTTTGCAGAGCCATTTGCTTGTAATACGGCATCTTGCCGTATACTTGAAAAGGCAGGATTCCAGTGTGAAGGTATCTTGAGAAAGAATGCAATAAAAAATGAAGTTATTCTTGATATGAAAATGTATGCAATGATTAAAGAGGATTGAAAAAATATTATGCTTTTTGACCATGTGCCTATTAAGAGGGTAAGACCGCTAAATCAAAGGGGCAGGATGTGAATCAGATATTAACGGGTATAATGATGGAAAAGCAAAACATTCTTAAGCAATTGGATAAAATAGTTATAAGTCTATCCATACTTTATATTAGGAAGGTGAATCCATGGGACATATTACAAGCAAAGATGCCTATAAGAATTTAGAAGAAAGAATCAACTGGTTTACGCAAGGGGCTCCGCCAACGGAGAGCCTGTATAAAATTTTGCAAGTTCTATATACAGAAAAAGAAGCCAAATGGGTCGCGCGATTGCCTGTTCGACCATTTACTGCGAAAAAAGCAGCAAAAATCTGGAATACCAGCGAAGGAAAAGCAGAAGCTTTTTTAGAGCATCTTTGCGAGAAAGCGTTACTTGTGGATTCATTTTATAATGGGGTACGTCAATTTGTAATGCCGCCGCCAATGGCAGGGTTTATTGAATTCGCATTGATGCGGACAAGAGGCGATATTGATCAGAAATATTTAAGTGAATTGTATTATCAATACATGAATGTAGAAGAAGATTTCGTTAAGGATTTATTTTTCGCAACAGAGACGTATCTTGGACGAGTCTATGTACAGGAGCCGGTTCTGACAAATGAAAACACAATTCATATTTTGGATTATGAAAGAGCCAGCCATATTATTGAAGATTCAACTCATATAGGCCTTGGAACCTGTTATTGCAGGCATAAAATGTTGCATGCAGGCCACCCATGTGAAATAAATGCCCCGTTGGATGTCTGCCTCACTTTTGGAAATGTTGCCCGTTCTCTTGCAGAAAATGGGCAGCATGCGAGATTAATTGATAAGAAAGAGGCAATGGATATATTAGAACGTTCTTATGCAGCTAATCTGGTGCAAATCGGAGAAAATGTTCGTGAAGCACCAGCATTTATTTGCAATTGTTGCGGTTGTTGTTGTGAAGCCTTGCAGGCAGCTAGAAAATTCAGCCCAATGCAGCCAGTGGCCACCACAAATTATATACCTAAGATTTCGATAGAATGTGTAGGATGCGGCAAATGTGAAAAGGTATGTCCGGTGTTAGCAATTTCAATGCAAAAAAACAAAGAGGGTAAGACGATAGCTCAAGTAGATCACGAGGTATGCCTTGGTTGTGGTGTATGTGTTCGGAGCTGTCCTAAAAATGCCATTGAATTAGTGCGAAGAGAGGTTCAAGTCATTACACCGGTGAATAGTACCCATAGATTTGTANNCTGTCAAATAAAAATTCTAAAAAGCAATAAAAGGTCTGCAGCCCCGCTAGATTCAAGAAGCCTCTTTTTTGCCTGTTAAAAACTTGACTGGTAATAAACAGGGCAGTATAGTATAGTTAGCTTATACTAACAGTTTGCTGAACAATAGTTTTTGATAATATTAAGACAAAAAAGGAGCTTTTAAATGGAGCATAAATTCTATATAAATTCAAGAAACGGATATGCCGCTATGTTAGAGCAATATAGAGCTATGCATGAGCAAATTGGGGAAGCTCGTTTCCTGCCAAACCACGATATGAGGAAGGGCATCGTTTATGATATAAAGCCGGAGTATGGCAAAGGAACCATTCAAATATATAATTTGCTCGGCAATGTTATGCTGCTCATCTATAACTTTGAGTTTTATAAGGATATCGTGACAGTATTTGATTTAGCCGGCGATTATTTTGAAATTGAATACTGCATCGATGGAAGCATGTATATAGAAGAGGAAAAAGCAGGAGATACCTTTTTTGAAGCAAACAATTTATCCCTCTCTTTATCCCAGGATATGAAAGGCATAATCAGGCGTTGCGCAGGGCAAAAGTATCAGGGAGTTTCCATAACAGCCGACAGGCAAGCACTTTCCTCTTATTTTGGAAGCACCGGAGCCGGTTTATGGAATGATACAATAGAAAAACTGGAAGATCAGTTCCGCTCAGAGTACTATTTAGGCTTAAATGCTCCCCCTGAAATAGCTGCTGCTTTTCAGCAAATATTTAATTGCCGCCTTCCTGAAAAGACCCGTACTTTATTTTACGAGAGTAAGGTTATGGAAACATTATCAATGATCATATCAAACGAAGTTATGAAGTGTGAAACATGTGAGTTAACAGCACTCACTCCTTATGAATTGCAAAAGATCAAAGAAATTCCTCAAATTTTGCTTGAAGAGCCGTTTGAATTACCAAGTATCCTTTCCCTATCTAAAAAGTTGGTCATTAATCCTAAAAAACTGACGAAAGGTTTCAAGCAGGTTTATGGAGATACTATTTTTAGCTATCACAGGAAATTTTCATTACAACGGGCCTCTTCCATGCTGCTGAACACAGAGAAATCAATTAATGAAATTGCCTATGAGATTGGCTATTCAAGCTCTAGCAATTTTTGTGCAGCATTTAAAAAGCAATATGGTATCACTCCATTAAAATACCGGGAATCCTCCTTGCTGCGCAATGCAGAATAAGTTCTACATGTAACATGGTTTTAAGACTTCCTCCTTTAACCACAGGCTGATACCTGTGGCTTTTTATTTGNNTGTTAATAAGACATTCTCTCAACATAAATCGGCATCGTAAGCAGTATAGTCCATAAGCAATTATGATGTACAATAATCCGTGGTTAGCTAAAACTAACTAATTATAATACAGGAGTGATCTATATGCTAAAAAAAACAACATCTATTTTATTGGCAATCATCTTTTGCTTTACTGCATTGACTGCTTGCTCACAACCGTCAACAAAAGAAAAAGGAACTTCCAACCAAGTATCAGCTAACCAGACCAGTCCTCCGCAACAGACCAGTTATTATCCAATAAATTATACTATTTATGATGATAAAGGAAACGAAGTTCAGCAGACCATTCATGAAGAGCCAAAGAGAGTTGTCGTAATTGGGCAGGGCCTTGCAGAGCTGATGATTCATTTTGGAGAAAAAGAAAAGGTTGTAGGACTGGCCTACCTAGACAAATCCTATTCCAAATATGAGGAACAGGTAAGACAGCTTCCGCTGCTTACGGATACGTGGCCTTCTAAGGAGTCTGTTATCGCTCTAAAGCCAGATTTAATTGTTGCTATGTCTTCGGCATTCACCGACGAACGCCTTGGCGATATTTCATTTTGGAATCAAAGAGGAATTCCTGTACTCCCAGGTATTAACTATACCATGGGCCGTACAATTGAAAGTTTTTTTGAGGACATCAATAATTTGGGAGCGGTACTAAATATTAAAGATAAAACAGATGCTTTTGTGGAGGATCAGAAAGCGCGAATTAAAGTTATTCAGGACAAAGCCTCACAGGCTACTGATAAACCAAGGGTTTTGCTGTTCGCGGGCGGCCAGAATGATACGTATTATTATTACGGTCCTACCCTTTGTGTCATTGATGAGATAGTGGAAGGCGTAAGTGGTGAGTACATAAAAATGTCAAAGGATACCTATGTGGAAATGTCTGCCGAATCCATCCTTTCTATTAATCCTGATAAAATTATTGTCACCGAGTTCCAAAAATCCGATAGCGATGCGGCAGAGCATTTATTACTAGAGAATTCAAGCCTGAAAAATGTTACCGCTATTAAAACGGCCAATGTAATGGTGGTTGATTATACGAATGCTGTTCGCGGAAGCCTTGATCTTGCGGACCTATATGAGGATGTTGCCGAGTTTGTTCATCCCGAATTGTTTAAGGAGGAATAAGCATGGTTTCGATATATAAAGGAGAGCAAAAGAAAATCCCGCAAAAGCGGTCTGCCTTCTCAATAATTCTTATAATTTTACTCGCTGCTGCCGTTGCATCAGTTGTAATATCCGTATCCATTGGACAGGTGTATATACCCTTTCAGCAATCCTTTAAAATTTTAATACATCAACTTACCGGGTGTCAGATCGGTGATGCAGAGGAATTGGTAAACGGTATGTTTGTGGATATTATCTGGCAAATCCGGTTTCCAAGGGTTTTGCTGGCAATGATTACGGGAGCCGGGCTGGCACTTTGCGGAGTAGTAATGCAGGCTTCCGTACAAAACCCATTGGCAGACCCCTATATATTAGGAATTTCATCTGGAGGTGTCTTAGGAGCAACCTTCTCAATTATGCTTGGATTTGGGGCTGGAGGAATACTCGGAGAATTCGGGGTTGCATCATGGGCATTCATTGGTGCGCTGATTGCGGCGGCACTTGTCTTGGCCCTTGCCAGTATTGGAGGAAAAACCTCTTCTGTCAAGCTGGTTTTAGCAGGAACTATAATTAATGCCATATGCAGTGCTTCTTCTAATTTTATCATATATTTTGCCAAGAACTCAGAGGGTATACGATCCGTATCCTTTTGGACTATGGGTAGTCTGGCATCAGCAGAATGGGGCACTTTGCCTTTTGTGACTGCGGTAGTTATTCTGGCAACAGCCTTTTTCCTGTCCCAATCAAGAGTGATGAACACGATGCTAATGGGAGAAGAAGCCGCAATCACCCTGGGTGTTAATTTGAATTTTTACAGACGGTTATATATGGTGATTTCCTCCGTGGTAACAGGTGTTTTAGTTTCTACTTGTGGAATTATTGGGTTTGTAGGCCTTATTATTCCTCATATTGTTCGAGGCATTGTGGGGTCGGATCATAAACGGCTGGTCCCGGCGGCGATTCTTTCCGGATCCTTATTTATGATGTGGACAGATGTTTTTGCACGGACAGTAATACCAAATGGAGAACTGCCAATTGGCATTGTTACTTCACTTCTTGGTGCTCCTGTGTTTATGTATATGCTGATTAAAAAAGGCTACGGGTTTGGAGGGAGATAAATTGAATTTAAAAGCAGATCACATATCAGTCACCTTATCGGGTGCAGATATTNNTCGGAATCATTGGACCAAATGGATGTGGAAAGTCCACTTTGCTGAAAAGTATATATAAAGTTATCAAACCGCAAGAAGGAATTGTCTTTTTAGGGAATAAGGATGTTTTAAAATCATCGGCGCGTGCCATCTCAAAAGATATGGGTGTGGTAGGCCAATTTAATGAATCAGACTTTGATTTTACTGTCCACGAGATGGTGATGATGGGGAGAACACCCCACAAACACTTCATGGAATCTGACAGTATAGAGGATTATAAAATCGCAGCCGATGCGTTAGAAAGAGTTAACTTGGCAGAATATGCGGACAGAAGCTATTTGACATTATCCGGCGGTGAAAAACAACGGGTAATATTGGCAAGAGCAATTGCTCAAGAGCCTAAATTTCTAATTCTTGATGAGCCGACCAATCATTTGGACATTAAATACCAGCTTCAGATTTTATCAGTTGTAAAATCATTAAATATCGGTGTTCTTGCAGCTCTGCATGATCTTTCCATGGCATCTGTTTACTGCGATATTCTTTATGTAGTGAAAGACGGACAGATAATAGCTTCAGGAAATCCAAAAACAGTGCTGACAAAGGAGCTTATAAGGCAGGTTTATGAAATTGATTGTGAAATTTACTCTAATCCCATTACCGGAGATTTAGCAATCGCATATCTGCCTCAAAATAACAGGCGCCAGGAGGGAAGAAAAAGATGGAACTTGATATGACCAAAGGAAATCCTTCAAAGATTATTATAAAATTTTTCATTCCGTTGTTTATCGGAGACTTGCTTCAACAATTTTATGGGATTATTGATGCAATTGTAATAGGGAAATTTGTGGGCACAGATGCATTTGCAGCAGTTGGTTCCTCAGGTGCTGTAATTATGTTTATTACTTCTATTTTAATAGGCCTTGCCATGGGGGCTTCGGCAATTTTTTCGCAACTCTATGGTGGCAGGCAGTACGATGAACTGAAACAGGCGATTTCCACAGCCTTAATATTTTTATTTTGTATCAGTGTGATGATTACAATTGCGACATCCGTCTTTTTACCGCAGATCATCAGCCTTTATCAAATGCCAGAGGAAACTGCCGCCTATGCTGCAGACTATTTAAAATATGTTTTTTACGGTTTTGTTTTTGTTGGTATGTATAATGCATTTGCTTTTTTATTACGGGCATTTGGAGATTCAAAAACACCGTTGTACTTTTTGATCATCTCATGCATATCAAATCTCATTTTAGACTTGCTCTTTATCGTGGTGCTGCACATGGGTACTGCCGGCGCAGCGATTGCCACGNNCTGTGGGATGCGGCATTTATACAATAAAACGAATGAAATTTCTGAATTTCGAGCGGAAAGACTTCAAATTCAGCATCTCTGTATTTAATAAAATTGCTACGTTTTCCGTATTGACGGCGCTGCAACAGTCAATTTCTAGCTTTGGAATGATGCTTATTCAGGGGTTAGTTAACACCTTTGGCTCAACTGTTATGGCTGCATTTGCAGCTTGCTCCAAAATCGACTCTGTTGCCAATGCCCCTTTGCAAGATCTGGGTAATTCTTTTTCTACTTATACCGCGCAGAATGAAGGCGCCGGAGAAATAAAAAGAATCCGGGAGGGATTTCGTACGACTTCAAGGATTATCATAATCTTATCGGCAGTAATCAGTGTTGTCGCTTTTATTTTCGCTCCAAACTTAATCACTCTTTTTGTAAATAAAGATGCAACAGAGGTAATAGCTGTCGGTGTTGGTTATCTTAGAATTGTTTCCGTATTTTATGTATTGCTCGGCTTTATCGTTATGTTTTATGGTTTTTTCAGGGGTCTAGGAGCCATTAAGATATCTATCCTGATGACCATAGTGTCACAGGGATTAAGAGTATTGCTGGCCTATTCATTCGCGCCTGTCAGAGGATTTTCGGGTATTTGCTGGGCGATCGTAGTGGGATGGTTTNNAGTTATGTCGCAAAAGGCTGCTTCGTTCAATCAATAGTCTTTTGTATACACACCAAGGCTCCACCAGCATCATGGCATACATTTCGTCCGGTACAGAGGTGTAGCCTTGGTTAGTAAAAAACAGATATTTCTTAATTGGAAGTCAATTTATGAATGATCTGCTGATGCTGAGGATATTTTTCTATCAAATCATTTCTTTTGAATAACTCAAAGTCTCTGAATTCAAATCCTGGCGAAACCATGCAGCCAACTAATGCATAGCCTTTATGATTCATAGCGGAACCAAATATATAATCTTTTGGTACCAATACTTGAGGTTTCTCGCCATTTTCAATATCGAGTCCAAGCTGTTCCGTGACAAACTCTCCTTTTGGGCTAATCATATAAATAGTTAGCGGAGAACCTGAATGATAGTACCACATTTCATCTGATTTCAGTCTGTGAAAATTTGATACTTCTCCGTCCCTAAGTAAAAAATAGATACTTGTCCAAAGGATTCGCGAACCTTCAAAGTCAACTTTTAAATCTTTTGAGGTTATATTTTCTTCAGACGCATAAATTTCCTTATAAAATCCACCTTCCGGATGCGGTGTCATGTCCAGGTTTTTAATAAAATAATCTGCTGTATTCATAGTGATGCTCCTTTCGATTTTCCTTATTTTATTATATCTTATTATTTGGATATGTAAATTTAATTCCACAAATTTCATATATTTAAATGCTTTTTTTGATTTTTGCTGCACCAGGTTTTAAAAGATGGCTTATACTTTTTATGAAAAAACATGGTATAATAAGGATAAATTTTATATAACGGATTGGAACAGTTGAATCTTTCTGCGTTTGGCAATGATTTAGGAATAAGATTTTAACGGAAGCAGGGATAAATAATGAAGCTTTATGGTAAATATTTCAGAAGATATAAAATGCCGTTTTTTATAGCGGTTTTGTGTGTGACGCTGGAAGCAGTCTGCGATTTGCTGGGACCTACGCTGATGTCCCATATCGTAAACAGCGGAATTGAAAAAGGTTCTCTGACAGAGGTTTATTACTGGGGGATGCGGATGCTCATTGTAACTTTGATAGGCGCTTGCTTTGCCGTTTCACGCAATATTCTGGCAAGCCGCGTTTCCCAAAGAATGGGTGCAGATTTACGGGCAGACTTGTTTGAGAAAATTATGTCTTTTTCGGAAGTGAGTGCGGATAAAGTTGAAAGCGGTTCCCTCATAACCAGAATGACAAATGACACTTCTCAGATTATACAATTCGTAAATGGAATCATGCGTATTTTCCTTAAGTCCCCGATTCTCTGTATCGGCAGTATTGTACTGGCAAGCATGCTCAACATCCGGCTTAGTCTCATTATTTATGGGGTAGTAGCTGTCGTTACCATATTAATTTATATTAGTATGAAGATCAGCTATCCAAGATTCTATCAACTGCAAAAGGCTATGGATCAGGTTAATTCAAAGGTACAGGAATATTTAATCGGTGTCCGGCTTGTGAAAGCATTTGGTACTTTTGAGAAGGAAACGGATAAATTTGAAGAGGCCAACTTAAATTTAATGCAGAAGGGAATATCCTCCCAAATGGTCATTACAATTATCTCACCTCTTTTAACTCTGGCTGTCGGAGTCGGAACAGTAGTTGTGATTTATATTGGGAGCAGATTATTTACGATAAACCTGGCGAATACGGGAGATATTACGGCGTTTACAATCTATATGGCACAGATACTTACTTCTCTGATTATGATAACGAATGTATTTACCATGTTCGTCCGCACCAAAGCTTCAACAGCCCGGATCGGTGAAGTATTTGACTGCGAAGAAGATTGTTTAAGAAGCAATGAAGACAGAAGGCTGAGCGGGAAAATCACCTTTGATAATGTTACCTTTGCCTATCCAAACGGCAGTGGAGTTCCGGCAATCAAAGAGCTTTCCTTCACCGTAAACAGTGGAGAAAGCCTTGCGGTTATCGGCCCCACCGGAAGCGGTAAATCAACCCTTACCTGGCTGCTGCTCCGTTTTTATGATGTGGATAGCGGAAAAATAATTCTGGACAATTACAATATAAACGTGCTGGGCGCAGATGAGGTCCGAAGCAATGTAGCGGTGGTTCCCCAGAAACCAATACTGTTTTCGGGTTCCGTAGCGGAGAATCTTAAATGGGGGGATAAATACGCCACCATTGATGAGCTGCGGCAGGCAGCTGAAAAAGCGCAGGCAGACTTTGTCATGCAGATGCCTGGTGGTTATGACAGCCTTCTTGGAAGCGGCGGAGTAATTTTGTCCGGAGGTCAGAAGCAGCGCCTTTCAATCGCCCGGGGAATATTGAAAAAAGCTCCTATACTGATTTTAGATGACGCCACCAGTGCGCTGGATGCCGTTACCGAGGCAAAGGTACGGGAAAATCTTAAGAATAAAGAGTTTAATCAGACCATCATCATGATCACACAGCGCTGCGGAACTGCTATGTCTGCGGATAAAATTCTGGTTATGGAGAATGGAAGGAATGTGGGATTTGGTACACACGAAGAATTGATGGAGTCCTGTGAAGTCTACCAGGATATCTATCACACACAGATTGAAAGCGGCAGGGAGGCATAAGGTATGGCAGAAAAATTCAGTCAGCAGCCGAAAGTACCGGCCATGGGTCAACGTCCGGGAGTCGGAAGGAATCGTTTTGCCCCAACTGCAAAGCCCCAAAATGCGAGAGGAACGTTGATTAGGATTGTTAAAATCTATATGCGGTGGGCTAAGACCATATTCGCGGCAATCATTCTGACAGTCATCTCTTCCTTGATAACAGTCGCGATTCCATATTATGTGGGCAAGACCTTCAACACCTTTGATATTGCGGATAGGAGTGTGGATTCCGGCAGGCTGGTTTCGCTTCTGATCATCATATTAAGTCTATATCTGGTCAATTGGCTGCTTACTTTAATTAACGGTGTAATGATGCTGCGGATCTCCCAGAAGCTGGTTTCTGCCCTTCGAACTGAATTCTTTGAGAAAATGCAGAAACTTCCGCTGGGATTTTACGATACACGTTCCCATGGAGATACCATGAGCAGAGTTACCAATGACGTGGATAATATCAGTTCTACCATAGCACAGACAACGAGACAGCTGATTTCCAGCATCTTGACGCTTGTGGGTTCTCTGGCTGTAATGATTCGTCTGAATCTGCCGCTTACCATTACGGTTTTGCTGTGCGTGCCGCTGGTATCCTTATTAACTAAGACGATAGCCTCCAAAAGCCGTGCTTACTTTTTATCACAGCAAAGAAGTCTTGGAGCACTTAACGGCGTCATTGAAGAGAATATTCTTGGTTTAAAAATGGTAAAAGCCTTTGACCGGCAAGATGAGGTCATTCAGCAGTTCAAAGAAATCAACGAGCGTTTATGTGAAAGCAGCAGTAAAGCTCAGGTTTGGTCCGGTTATATGATGCCCCTGATGAATGTCATTAATAATTTTTCATTTGCGGTTGTTGCGATCTTAGGGGGAATCTTATCGGTAAGCTATGGCCTGAAGGTAGGTACGGTTGTAAGTTTTTTAAGTTATTCAAAGCAATTTGCACAACCGCTTAATTCGGTAGCAGGAATGTTTAACACAATACAATCTGCACTGGCCGGGGCGGAGCGGGTTTTCGAAATATTGGATCAGGAAGAAGAAACCGAA